>JAIHVJ010000090.1 GCA_022720335.1 Collinsella sp. | reverse complement strand
GAGCGACACCTTGTCGGCACCGGCGGCAACCATGGTGCGCATGCCCGCCAGGTCGCGAAAGCCGCCGCCCACGGTATAGGGAATGGCCAGCTCCTCGGCCGCATGCGCCGCCATCTCGATAGTCGTCGCACGGTTATCGCTCGTCGCGGTAATGTCCAAAAATACGACCTCGTCCGCACCCTCGCGGTCGTAGGCGCGGGCCAGCTCCACCGGATCGCCGGCATCGCGCAAGCTCACAAAGTTGACGCCCTTGACCACACGGCCGTCCTTGACGTCCAGGCAGGGAATTACGCGCTTGGTAAGCATGGGCTACTCCTCCCCTCGAGCGGCGGCCAGCGCCTGGGCCAGCGTAAAGTTGCCCTCGTAGAGCGCACGACCGGTAATGGCGCCTTCAATCGCGCCCTCACCCACCGCGGCCAGCGCGCGGATGTCGTCGAGCGTCGAGATACCGCCCGACGCCACGACGGGAAAGCCCGCGACCTGCGCCACATGGCGATACGCCGCCACATCGATGCCCGTCTGCATGCCATCACGCGCGATGTCGGTATACACCAGATGCTTAAAGCCCAGCTCGGTAAGCTGCGCCACGGCATCGTCGAGTGCCACGCCCGCGCCGTCGCGCCAGCCGTTCACCTTAACCTGGCCGTCGCGCGCGGCAATGTCGGCGACCAACAGCTCGCCAAAGCCCTGGGCTGCCACCTCAGCAAAACCCGGCTCGGTCACGAGCACGGTGCCCAGCGCAATGCGGCGAGCACCATAGCCTGCCAGCTCATCGATGCGTGCGAGTGAGCGAACGCCGCCGCCCACGTCCACGGACAGACCGTCGACGCCGCAGATGGCCTTAATCGCCGCCGAGTTGGCAGCGCATGTGTCCTCGTCCTCGCCAAAGGCAGCGGACAGGTCGACGACATGCACCCAGCTTGCGCCCTGCTCGGCAAACGAGCGGGCGACGGCCACGGGGTCATCGGAATATACCTTGCAGCGGTTGCGGTCGCCGCGCTCCAGGCGCACAACCTTGCCGCCGATCAGATCGATTGCGGGAAACAGGATCATCGGCCAACCTCCTCGACGATGTTGACGAAGTTCTTAAGGATGCGCTGACCCAGCGCGGAGGATTTCTCGGGATGGAACTGGCAGCCCCACACATTGCCGTGGCGCACGATGCACGGGAAACTCCGTGTATAGTGCGTGCGCGCCAACACATCGGTGGCATCGACGTCGCCGGCCACCGCGTAGCTGTGGGTGAAGTACATATTGGCGCCCTCGGCAAAACCGGCGAGCAGCGGATCGGCCGCGCCGGCAGGCGTCATGTGCACCTGATCCCAGCCCACGTGCGGGACCTTCAGTCGGCTCGACTCCAAGCGCGTGCACGAGCCGCACATAATACCCAGGCCATCGACCCAGGGACCGTCAGCCTGTTCGGGAGCGTTTCCGTCCGCGACCGCGCCCTCGTCCGCCGGCACGCCCTCGTGGCCGCGCTCAAAAAATAGCTGAAGGCCCAGGCAGATGCCGAGCAGCGGAGTTCCAGCGGCGACGGCATCGAGCACGGCCGCCTCCTCGCCGCTCTGGCGCATAAAGGCGATCGCGTCATAGAACGCGCCCACGCCCGGGATGACCAGGCCGTCGGCGTTACGGATCTGCTCCGGGTCGTCCGACGTGCAGGCGACGGCGCCGGCGCGCGCAAGCCCGCGTACAACGCTCGACAAGTTGCCCTTGTGGTAGTCGACCACCACAATCTTCGGTTCGCCCACGCGACCCTCCTCTTCCCATCATCCAAAACCACCACAAAGGGGACAGGCACCTTTGTGGTGGTTTTTGCCTTTGTGGCGGTTACAGCGAGCCCTTGGTGCTGGGGATGCCCTGCACGCGGGGATCGAACTCGCAGGCGTGGCGCATCGTGCGGCCCACGGCCTTAAAGGCGGCCTCGATAATGTGATGCGAGTTGCCGCCCGCCAGCTCGCGCACGTGCAGCGTAAGTTTGGCATCGCGCGCAAAGGCATAGAAGAACTCGACAGCCAGCTCGGTATCGAAGCTGCCCACGCGCTCGGTCGGCACGGGCAGCTCGCAGTAGGCCTGGCCGCGACCCGAAATGTCCACGGCGGCCATCACGAGCGTCTCGTCCATGGCGATCGCCGCATCGGCAAAGCGCGTAATACCCGCTTTGTCGCCCAGCGCCCGGCAAAACGCCTCGCCCAGCACAATGCCCGTGTCCTCGACGGTATGGTGCGCATCGACTTCCACATCGCCTACCGCATGCACCGTCAAATCGAACAGGCCATGGCGGCCAAAGGCGTTGAGCATGTGATCGAAAAACGGCACGCCGGTCGAGATATCACACACGCCGCTTCCGTCCAGGTCGAGCTTTACGACAATATCGGTCTCGCCCGTCTTGCGGGTCACCTCGGCATAACGGTCCATCTACATCTCCTCCTTCACCAGCGCGGCAAACGCAGCCAGCACCTCGTCGTTTTCTTGCGGCGTGCCCACGGTGATGCGCAGACAGTCCGCGAGACCCGGCGCGTAGCTAAAGTCGCGCACCAGAATGGAATACTCGTCGCGCAGACGCTCGCGCACACGCGTGGCATGCGGCGTACGCACGAGCACAAAGTTCGCCGAGCTCGGCCATGCCTCCACGGGCATGCCCTCGGCGGCCATCGCACGCAGCGCTGCAAGTTCGCGATCGCGCTCAGCCGCGACCTGAGCCACCACGGGCGCGTACGCATCGCGGGCACGCACGCAGGCGAGCGCCGCCGCCTGGCTCAGCACGTTAACCGAGTAGATCTGGCGAATCGCCGCGAACACGTCAATAACCTCGGGCGCTGCGATCACATAGCCCAGGCGCGCGCCGGCAGCGCCAAACGCCTTGGACAGCGTGTGCAGAATCACCAGGTTGGGATGCTCGGCGATGAGCGCCTGCGCCGTCGTGGCAGCGCCAAACGAATCATCGGCAAACTCAACATAGGCCTCGTCGACCATCACCATGCCAGGGCACGCGTCGCACAGCGCCGCGACAAAATCGAGCGGAGCCACGTCGCACGTGGGATTGTTGGGCGAGGTGACGATCGCCAGGTTGCACTCGGGTGCCGCCGCGAGCACAGCGGCCTGGTCGAGCTCGAAGGTCGCCGGGTCGCGCCACACGTCGCGCACCTCGGTCTGGCATAGCGAGGCAAAAAACGCGTATTCGCTAAAGCACGGCGGGCAGTTGAGAAGCGTGCGGCCCGCGCCGCCAAACGCCAGCAGATAGTTATAGAGCAGCTCATCGCCGCCGTTGCCCACGCAAATGTTCTCGCGTGCCACGCTATGCCAAGCAGCAAGCTCATCGCGCAGGTCGTTGGACATGGGATCGGGGTAGCGGTTGAGCGGTATGGCAGCCAGGGCGGCGTCGACCGCCTCGCGCACGCCGGCCGGCACGGGATAGGTGTTCTCGTTGGCCGAAAGGTTGATGCGCGTGGGCGTAAAGTTGGGATCGTAGGGCTCAATGCCGGCCAAGTAGGGCTGGACGAGCTCCTTCATGCGGGGCGTGAGTTCAGCCATTTTAGGCCTCCTCGCCAGTCGGACCAGCGCCATCCGCACTTGCAGCCACCAGGTCCACACCCTCGGCAACCGTCGCCACGGCGTCGCCCGGCCAGGCGACCTTGGTCAGATCGGCCGCGGCCAGCGACGCGGCGCTCACGGCATCCTCGCCCTGCTCCAGCACGCGGCGGCGCAGAGCGGCCGAAAGCGCGTGCGCCCACAGGCCCTCGGCCTCGGCCAGGCGCTGCGTAGCGGGAGCGTCCGAGAGCAGGCCCTCGGGTGTATAGCAAATGACACTCGAGCGCTTGACGAACTCCTCCACCGAAAGCGGGTTGGAGAACATGGCCGTGCCGCCGGTCGGCAGCGTGTGGTTGGGGCCGGCAACATAATCGCCGAGCGGCTCGGAGCTCCAAGCGCCCACAAAGATGGCGCCGGCGTTGCGAATGCCGCCGAGCAGGCCCATCGCATCCTTGCAGTGCAGCTCCAGGTGCTCGGGCGCCACGGTGTTCACCGCCTCGACGGCGGCAGCCATATCGGCGGCCACCACGATGGTGCCCTCATTGTCGAGCGAGGCACGCGTGATCTCGGCACGCGGCGACTGCGCGACCAGGATATCGATGCCGGCCTCGACCTCACGCGCAAACTGCTCGTCGCAGGTCACCAGATAGCAGGCTGCCAGCGGGTCGTGCTCGGCCTGGGCCATCAGGTCGGCCGCGACCACCATAGGCTTGGCCGTGGCATCGGCCAGCACGCAGACCTCGGAGGGACCGGCGACCATATCGATACCCACGTCACCCGAGACAATCTGCTTGGCAGCGGCGACAAAGGCGTTGCCCGGGCCGGTAATCTTGTCGACACGCGGAATGGTCTCGGTACCGTACGCCAGCGCGGCCACGGCCTGGGCGCCGCCCACCATATAGATCTCGTCCACGCCGCCGAGCTTGGCGGCCGCGAGCGTATACGGGCTAATCAGTCCATCCTTTTGCGGCGGGGTTACCATGACCACGCGTTTGACGCCGGCCACCTTGGCGGGAATGGCGTTCATAAGCACCGTGGAGGGGTACTGCGCACGACCGCCCGGCACATAGATGCCGGCCGCAGCAAGCGGGGTCACCTTAACGCCGAGCATCGTGCCGTCCGGGCGCGTGGTAAACCAGCTCTGCTCGACCTCGCGCTGGTGGAACTCGCGAATCTGACGTGCAGCCTTCTCGAGCGCCGTGACAAAAGCGGGCTCGAGGCCTTCGAGCGCGGCATCGATCTGCTCTTGCGGCAGACGGAAGCTCTGCAGTTCAACGCCGTCAAAACGCTGACAGTAATCGCGCACCGCAGCATCGCCGTTGGCACGCACGTTGGCCACGATATCGCGGGCGGCGTCGACGATGTTTTGCGGCAGCACGCCCTTGCGGTTGAGCTGGTTGGTAACGAGGCGCTCACCGGGAGCAAGCTTGATGGTCTTCATTTCGGTATCCCCTATCGGTCGAGGCTATGTTCGAAAAACGAGAGGCCGGGCGGCGGCGCCAGTCGACCCGCAGCCCGTACGTTGGGTCGCCCGTGCGTGCTCACGCTATTGTGCCGAGCCCGCGACGGGCTCAAAATGCTTGTCCTTCACGGCCGCCGCCAAGCGATCTGCCAGATTGCGCACGCGCGGATCCAAGCGAGCGGCACCCGGATTGACAAAGAAGCGGGCCGTGCAGTCCATGATGCGGCCGGTGATGACCAGGTCGTTATCGTGCAGCGTGGCGCCCGTGGCGGTAATATCCACGATACGGTCGGTCATACCGACGATGGGGCCCAGCTCGATGTTACCGTGCAGCGAGACGATATCGACATTCACGCCGCGCTCGGCATACCAGGCACTCGCGATGCGCGGATACTTGGTGGCCACGCGAAGCGACCCACGGCGGGCATAGTTGCGCTCGGCCTGGCCGGCACGCCACGCGGGCTCCGCCTCGATAAACGTGCACAGGCCGTAGCCCAAATCGACCAGCTGCAGCAGGTTGAGGTCGGCCTCGATAAGCGAATCCCAGCCGCAGATGCCGCAGTCGGCGCCGCCGCAGCCCACAAAGGCGGGCGCGTCGCTAGGACGTACGATGACAAACTCGATATCGCCGACCGCACCCTCGCCGGCACGCATGTCGCGGCCGCGCACGATCAGGTGACGGCCGGGGTCACGCAGCTCAGAGACGTCCAAGCCCGCGGCCTCGAGCACGTCGAGCGTGTCGGCCTTGAGCGAGCCCTTGGGCACGGCAATGCGCAGCGGACCCTCGGTGCCGCGGCCCACGGCATGGTCACCATCGGAAGCAGCGTCCTCGGCCGAGGTGCGCGCGGCCTCCAGACGCTCGAGCGAAAAGGCGAAGCCCGCCGCCGGCACCTCGATGCCGTCGCCAAATGCGCCGGTAAAGATGGAGTCGTAGCGTCCGCCCGAACCGACCGGATCGGGCAGGCCGCCGGCATAGGCCTTAAAGACCAGGCCCGTGTAGTAATCAAACGAGTTCATGATGGAGAAGTCGAAGGACAGCACCTGGGCGTCCTCGGGAGCCAGGCCCTCGACCAGGGCGCGCAGCTCGCGCGTGAGCGGCGCGACAATGCCCGCCGCCGTCAGCAGCGCGTCGACGCGGTCGAGTACCTCGGCGCCGCCGTGCAAGCGCGGCAGCTCGCTAATGGCAGCCTTGACGGCCTCGGGCTCGGCGCTTGCCGCCACACGGGTATCAAGGCCCACAAAGTCGTTGGCGTGCACGCAACGCAGGGCCTCGGCAGCCAGTTCGCGATCCCCACAGGCCGCGAGCAGCTCCTTAAACGGACGCACGCTACCTGCGATAATGCGCGCATCGGGAAGCGCCAACTTGCGCACGGCCTCGGCCACCAGCGAGACGATCTCGACATCGCCCGTGGTATCGCCCGCACCGATAAGCTCAAAGCCCAGCTGCGTAAACTGACGCGAGCCACCGGCATTGCGCTGACACTCGCGGACCACCGGCGCCTCATAGCGCAGGCGCAGCGGCAGATCGGCCGCGCGCATGCGAGTCGAAACCAGGCGAACGATCGGCAGCGTGTTGTCGGGACGGACCACCAGCAGGCGACCGTCGTCATCGAAGAGCTTAAACGGCGTGTCCGCAATGCGGCCGCCCTCCTCGAGCGAACCCTTGTCCTCGAGCAGCGGCGTCTCGACCGGCAGGTAATGATGCTCCCTAAAGCAGCCCTTCACCGTACATGCGATCTCCTCGCGCGCCTGAGCCTCCTCGGGCAATATGTCCCGGAATCCCCACGGTGTGGCCGTCATCTGGTAAGCCTCCTCATGCTGTGTTTCATATAGAACAGAAGACCGGCATAGCTCCGCCGGTCTTCTGGGTACTTTAGCATACTAGAGTGTTTGCGGGGAGAATCGTCTCCCTAGGCTCACAGCGTATTCATTTGGAAACATATGGAAGGCGCGTCCCATTTCGAGCGGCCATTCCGGGACACGCTTTCCGCTTGAAGCCTCAACGGGAAACCGCATCCCAGAATAGACGCTCAGAACGGGACACACTTTCCGAAACCCATCCCAACGGGAAACGGCGTCCCATTCCAGGCCCTAATTCCGGGACGAGCTTTCCGCTAAGGCTTCTACCGGAAACCGCATCCCACTCTGGGCGCTAATTCCGGGACGCACTTTCCCGACCAGCCCCGCAGAGCCACTCGCACTAGCGGCCGGCATGCCCCAACGCAAAAAGGGCGCCCGCGCGAACACGGACGCCCTTGTGTAGGGTCGAGATATCAACCAGCCAAGATATCGGACCCGCGACCAGCTCTTAGTAGTCGAACTGGTGGTAGTAGCGGCGGTACTTGAGGTTGTGCTTGGTGACCAGCTCGTAGTTGCGCGAGAGGCGGTCGGTGGTGAGCACCGACAGGATCCACGGCGACACGATGACGCGGAAGTCGTCGTCCAGGCCCGGGATCGCGTACTCGGCGGTGTCGATGATGACGTAGTCCTCGTCGCCGGTC
>JAIHVJ010000359.1 GCA_022720335.1 Collinsella sp. | reverse complement strand
GTCCAAGCCTCGGTAAATGCCAGCTCGTAGTCCTCGAACGTCTCGTCCTCGGCACCGGGGGCGGGCACGTTAAATGCAGGGTGGCCGCCCACCGAGAACGGCAGGTCCACGTCGCCGGTGTTGGTGACGGCAAAGGTCTGCGTGAGCGTGGCGTCACCAGTCAGGGCATAGGTCATGTTGAGCTTAAAGTGGAAGGGGAAAGCCTTGAGCGACTCGGGCGTATCGGTGATCTCGTAGGTGACGGACGAGCCGTCCTCGGAGACCTCGACCAGCTTGTGCTCGACGATGCGCGCGAGGCCATGACGCGGCATCTCGCAGGTGCCAGCCGCAGACGTCGCTGTGTTGTTGCGCAGCGATCCCACGATGGGGAACAGAATGGGCGCGTGCTTGCCCCAAAAGGCCGGGTCGCCCTGCCACAGATACTCGTTGCCGTCGAGGGCAAGGCTCGTGAGCTGGGCTCCCATGGAATCGATGGCCGCGGTGAGGCCGCCGCGCTTGATGGTGGTGACGGTGGACATGCTACTTCCTCCAAAAGTAAACAACAGTGTTGAGGGCTATTGTGCCACTCTTGGCGGCACGGAGAGGCGGCAGGCGCAGTTATTGAGCGATTGCGTAAAGGTCGAACCCGCCCTGCGGTGTGCTGTCGACCGTATCGGGCGCCTGCGAGTTAAAGCTCACGGGGACCATGCGCTTTGAGGCGCGGAAGCGCGTGCCATCGGTGGCGACGGGCGGCTCGTCGACCGTGAGCTCGTAGTCGCCGGGCTTGAGTTCGATGCCGTCGCCAGCGGAGTTGACATATTGATACTCGTCAATCGCCTGCCCCCTGAGCGTGCGGCCCACGATGTGGATGAGCATCTGACTATCGCCGCGGGCGGTGTCCCATGTCGCACCGTCCTTGACCTCGACCGACACATGCACCGAGCGCGTGCGGCTGAGCGATTGCTCGACAGACATCTCGACCTTGGCGGCATCTTTGCGCTGTTGCTCCACATGGCTCCAGACATTTCCGATCGCCGAGCAAGCGATGACGCCGGCCATGAAGGCGATGAGGATGGGACCGAGCGGGGAGCGGCGGCCCGCGTCTTCCTCGCGAGCCAGGTCGGGGCGATGCGTGGGCGCAGGCGCCTGAGCACCCTGCGCGGGCACGTCGAGTATGCTGAAAGATGCCGTACTGCCGGGGTCGATGGTGTGGCGCGGCTGCGGGGTCTTGGCCGGCGAGATGGACATGTCGGCCGGCTCATCCAGCGTGGCCGTGGCATCGACCTTTGCCTCGTCGGCCTCGGCCTGGGCCCAGGCTTGTTCAAAGGTCAGGGGCTCGGCGGAGTCGGAAGCGGCGTCCACCTCGACGGCATCG
>JAIHVJ010000358.1 GCA_022720335.1 Collinsella sp. | reverse complement strand
CCTACTGCCTCAGTGGCTTCACTTTTACATACCGTTCACGGTGGGGCAGAGCCACGTGCTTGTCTGACTGGGCTCAGGGTTTGAATATGGAGCGCCTTCGCGCACAAGCGCCCTGGCGAAGCCATACCCAAACCCCGTGAGCCACACGTAAGACAGCAAGGGGGTGGTGCTCGTGTGGTATGTGATCCAGGTCATTAACGGACGCGAAGATGTAATGCGCGAGCGCATCGAGCGTATGGTGCCTACGAGCGCCATGCAGGAGCTCTTTTATCCTCAATTTCAAACCGAAATTAAAGTACACGGCGAATGGGTCAATACGACTAAGCCGCTCTTTCCCGGTTATCTTATCTGCGATACGGCAGATCCTCGAACCGTGCAACAGTATCTGCTACGTATGGACGACTTTGCCCGGGTGCTTTCCCAGGACGGTCAGTTTGTGCCGCTGGCAAAAGAAGAGGTTCAGCTTATTGGCGGCTTTACGCATAGGGGAGACCGCGTAGTGCCCATGAGCGAGGCCCTAAAAGACGGCGACCAGGTCGTAGTTACGGCAGGTCCGCTGCTGGGCCACGAAGGCCTTATCAAAACCATTAATAGACGCAAGAGCACTGCTTATTTGGAGCTCGATCTGTGCGGTCGACGCGTAACTACGCGCGTTGGCCTTGCTGTGCTTTCGGCCGAGCAGCGCGTCATGCGCAACCTTAAAAAGGCGATCGCCTAGTTGCAGGCGATCGCTACACAGAACAGGGAGGATCCCCGACCCGGGGACGAAGTCTTGGAAGAAAACGTGTCGGATAAAACTCAATTTGCAACAGATGCGCCCGTGGGGGCCGCACTGATTGCTCAGGCCATGGACCGACGTGAGGGTGCTGGCCGCTACAAGGCCATGCAATCCATCATGGACTGGGATCGCTCGCGCCTGGCCTACCGGGCCGTCAAGCGCACATTCGACATCGCGTTTAGCGGCTGCGTGCTGGCCGTCATCGCCGTACCCAGCCTTGTGCTTGCCGCGGCCATTCGCCTTGAGAGCGAGGGCAACCCCTTCTACAGCCAGATCCGCGTGGGCCAGACCCACCGCGATGGCAGCCTGTCCACCTTCCGCATGTGGAAGTTCCGCTCCATGTACAAGGACGCCGACGAGCGCCTGGCAGATCTCAAGGAGCAGAACGAGATCGCCGGTGCCATGTTCAAGATGAAGGAAGACCCGCGCGTCACCAGGATCGGCAAGTTCATCCGTAAGCACTCCATCGACGAGTTCCCGCAGTTCCTGAACGTATTTCTGGGCCAGATGTCCGTCGTCGGCCCGCGCCCGCCGCTGCCCAACGAGGTCGCGGAGTACACCGAGTACGACCTGCAGCGC
>JAIHVJ010000089.1 GCA_022720335.1 Collinsella sp. | reverse complement strand
GCCTGGACGAAGTCCGGGCCCGCGCCTTTAGACGCGAGCCCGGGGCCCGTGGGTTATACCCTAAGAGCAAACCACCCTTTTTAAGGGTGGTTCTGATTTGGTTCGCGCCATGTGGGGGTGGTGGCGACGTGCATTTTTGCGAATATTCTGCAATCGAAGGCCCCTGCATACCGACCTCGGGCAAAAAATCGGGATTTCTCGATGTTTTCTACGAATGATGGGCGGGATTACGGGCTGACAGCGGGTGATTTGCAGGGATATTCGCGGTCTTTGGCATTTATCGTAGCGCCCGAAGCCCTTGGTTATGTTGAATACTCCTAAAAATGCACGGCGCCTAGAGGGGGACCTTCGCGAAAAAGGAAACCGCCCCGTCGAAGTATGCATTCGACGGGGCGGTTTATGCATATAGCCGATTTAGGATGCGCTGCCAAACTACTAGAACTTGACGGTCGGGGCCTGGCGGGCTGCTTCGGCGGCCTCGAAGCCCTGGCGCTCCTTAAACTGGAAGATGCCGGCAAAGATGACAGCCGGGAACGTCTGGATGGCGTTGTTGTAGCTGAGCACGCAGTCGTTGTAGCTCTGGCGTGCGTAGCTAATCTTGTTCTCGGTATCCTCGAGCGACGCCTGGAGCTGCGTAAAGTTGGTGTTTGCCTTGAGGTCGGGGTAGGACTCGGCAACGGCGAAGAGCTGGCGCAGGGCACCGGTCAGCACGTTGTCGGCTTCCATCTTGGCCTCGGGCGTGGTGGCCTTGACGGCGGTGTTACGCGCGCTGATCACGGCGGAGAGTGTCTCCTGCTCGTGCTTGGCGTAGCCCTTGACGGTCTCGACCAGGTTGGGGATCAGGTCGTTGCGACGCTGCAGCTGCGTATCGATGTTCTGCCAGGCGTTATCGATGCGGTTACGCTTGGTGACCATGTTGTTGTAGATGCCGGCGATGGCGCAGACAATCACAATGACAACAACGATGCCGATGATGACGGTAATCATGATGTCTCCGTTTCGAATGGCCGCGGCGGCATGCGCCAGCTGCCGTTGGTATAACGCTACTAGTATACCCGCAACGTTTTGCCGTGCCGAACTTTCCGGTAAGCGTTATGTTTTCGGTAGGGTTGGCACCGGGGCAAAGCGCGCGAGGTACAGGTGTAAGATATGCGACAGATTGACGAGTGTTGTCTTTGCCCTGAGGATGGCGATACCAGTGGACCTTCGCATCAAGAAAACCTACCGCGCCCTGTTCGATGCCTTTACCGAGCTTCTCGAGGAGCATCGTTTTGAGGACCTGACGGTTGCCATGCTGTGCGACCGCGCCATGATTCGCCGCACGACGTTCTACAAGCACTTTCGCGACAAGAACGATTACTTTGCCTTTTATATCGATGAGCTCATGTCGGGCTTGCCGCAAAAACAGCCCGATGAGGCCGGCGCAGTGTCTGCCGAGGACGTGCGCGCGCTTCGGCACGCGATTTTGGACGATGCCATGGATTTGATTCTGGCGCACGAGCAACTCATGGATAACATTTTGGCAAGCAGCATGTCGGGCATGTTGACCAACGTTATTTGCGACCGTATTGCCCGCTCCATCCGCGAGCGTGTGATGAACGTGCTTGCCGAGGATGCCCTGGCCCCCGTGTCGCTCGAGACGACGTCTGAGTTTGTCGCCGGCGGTATTATTCGACTTTTCACGATATGGTGGGAATCGGGCCACGATCTTGAGCGTCGACCCGAGATGGCCGACGTGGTCGATGCGCTGTTCGAGCGGACCATGACGCCGGTGCATCACTAAAAGTGGCGGAGAGAGGGGGATTCGAACCCCCGGAACGCTCTCGCGCTCAACGGTTTTCAAGACCGCCGCATTCAACCGCTCTGCCATCTCTCCGTGAGTCGTAATGATAGCATCGTTTTGAATTTGCAACAGGGAAGGCGAACGATGACGATCACCGAAATCGACGAGAAGTTCATGCGCGAGGCGCTGGCCGAGGCGCGCGCCGCCGCGACAGTGGGCGAGGTGCCCATCGGAGCCGTAGTGGCGCGCGACGGCGAGATCGTCGCGAGGGCGCACAATCGGCGCGAGCTCGATCAGGATCCTTCGGCTCATGCCGAGTTTGCGGCCGTGTGCGCCGCTGCCCAGGCCCTTGGCCGCTGGCGCCTTTCCAACTGTACGGTCTACGTGACGCTCGAACCCTGCTGCATGTGTGCGGGGCTTATGGTCAACGCGCGCGTGGGGCGCTGCGTGTATGGCGCGAGCGACGCCAAGGCGGGCGCGTTGGGATCCCTATACGATTTGAATGCCGACTCGCGCCTGAATCATCGGTTTAACGTGACCGCCGGTGTGCTGGCAGACGAGTGCCGTGAGGTGTTGAGCAGCTATTTTAGTGGGCTGCGTGGCACCGATGGTGCTGACTGCGGTTGCGGGACCGATCTTGAGGCGCATGCCGCTCATGCCGAGGCGCTCGCGTGTGCCGAAGATATTGCCGTTGAGGCGGTCGATTTTGGTGCCGTGTGCCGCCGGCCCCGCCGTGTGCTGTTGGCGATCGACTCCTTTAAGGGCAGCGTGTCGAGTGCGCGGGCGGAGGCGGCGGTTGCCGAAGGCGCACGACGCGTTTGGCCCGATGCCGAGGTGCGCGCATTGCCGCTGGCAGATGGTGGTGAGGGAACGCTCGATGCCGTTGCCGCCTGCGGTGGCGAGCTTGTGACCTGCGAGGTGGCAGGTCCCTTGGGCGAGCGTGTGCCTGCCCGGATGCTGGTTGATGTCGAGCGCGAGTCCGCGGTCATCGAGATGGCCGAAGCCGCGGGCATCGGGTACTCGCCTTGCACGGAGTCGTCGGCGCTGGCTGCTACGACCTATGGCGTGGGCGAGCTCATGCTTCGCGCGGTTCGCGCGGGTGCAAAGACTATCTATATTGGCTTGGGCGGCAGCGCCACCAACGACGGCGGCGCCGGCATGCTGCAGGCGCTGGGCGCGCGCCTTGTCGATGAGCACGGCCGCGATATCGCTCCCGGTCTCGCGGGTCTCGAACACGTGGTGAGTATCGATTTGGCACCAGCGCTTCGGGCGCTGAACGGCGCGCGTGTCGTGGTGCTTTCCGATGTCGAGAATCCGCTTGTGGGACGCCGAGGCGCCCTAGCGGTGTTCGGTGGGCAGAAGGGCCTGCCGACGGATGACGCCGAGGCGCTTCACAAGTGCGACAGCTGGATGGTCGGCTACGGCCGCCTGCTCGATACGGCGATTGCCGGAGCTCGAGCCCAGGGATTGTTGCGCACACCTGAGAGCGCACGGACATTTGGCTCGGTGCTCGGCGTGCCCGGTGCGGGCGCTGCCGGTGGCTTGGGCGCCGCGCTGCTGGCGCTTGGCGCGGAGCTGTGTTCGGGCGTGGAGACGGTGCTCGATCTCGTGGGATTTGACGAGCGCGTGCGCGATGTCGACCTGGTCATAACGGGCGAGGGCAATATGGATGAGCAGTCCGCCGCCGGTAAGGCACCGGTGGGCGTGGCCCGCCGCGCGAAGCGATATGGCAAGCCGGTGGTCGCCGTCGTGGGCGGTCGCGCTGTCAGCCTGGACACGGTGTATGAGCAGGGTATCGACTTGGTTTTGCCGATTTGCCGCAAGCCCATGGACCTGGAACAGGCACTCGATCCGCAAGAAGCCACAACCAACCTCATCTGTGCCGGCGAGTCAGCCGCCCAAGCCTACGACCTCGCCCGCCTCTAAAACCCATCCCCTCGATAAGTTGCGGTGAAATACGGAGTGTTTTTGCCTTTAAGGCGCCAATTCAGTCCGTATTCCACCGCAACTTCGTGAATGGTCATCCGAGGCTGGCCGACATGGGTCTCGAGTCGGGCCGTTCGCCACGAAATGCGGCCATCTACTACGTTTAACCGAGCGCCCTCGACCATCCCGGATTTTGTGAAATTAAAACTGCAGGTAGACGGCTTGCCGATTTTCGAAAAGGCCGGCTATGGTTGACCCCTGCGGTCTAAACATAGTAGATAGGCCCTTTTCGTGGCGCAGCGTCAGACCAGTCTATTTGGGACGGCTATTTTGACTACATGCCGATCTGATTGCCCAAGTAGTCAAAAAAGCCCCGTCCCAAATTAGCTGCCTTGTGGGGCTGTGGGGATAAAGATTGCCGACGGTTTTATCCTGCTGAGCCCCTTTGATGGCGCGAATGGTTCGATTTGACGACCGAGTGGCAACCTGACGCGGAATGGCGGGTCGTTTAAATTGCTACACTTTTAAGCATATAGCGATGTCCTGCCTTGCGTTTTTGCGCGGGGGGGGGCGTATATTTGCATCGATGGGGACGACGACACACATATAGCGAGCCACTGCTTGCCGTCCTCATGGATTGGGGAGGGCCTTCATGAATCGCGTATATGCGAAAGCTCAAGAAATATTGAAGCCTTTGGGCACAAAAACCAATACAGTCAAGCGTGCTCTAAAGGTTTTGACCGTCCCGCTGGCGGCGTGCGCGCTCATGTTTGGTGCGACGAGCGCGTCGGCCGACCAGGTTGTTCCCTATAGCAACCATACCGTAAAGACGGTGAATCCCACCGACACCACGGTCAATCTGTTTGACTACTGGGTCGTGGATGGCGACAACGATAAATCGGCAACTGTCAATAATATCAACGGCGGCATCAATAAGGGTCATCAGCTCAAATTTAATAGTGGCGCAGGCACGGGCATTAACAAATGGACGGGCAAAAGCGTTATTGATGGTTCCGGACGCCTTTCTTTTGTGAAGAAGAAGCTGGTAGGCGGTTACCCGTCGATCGATGCCGGTACGTATACCTCCTACGGTTCGAGCGATAAGTACACTGACGAATCGCTCGCATACCTCTTTAACAACGCCAGCCAGGAAAATCACCAGCAGGACGGCAAAGCTGTCTACAACAACGTACAGGGCCTTTTCCAACTTGAGAACGGATACTACGTTTACGACTCGTACGGTTCTAAAGGCAACTATGCCGTGTACAACTCCACAACGAATTCCTTTAACGTCTACGCTAAAGCGGGCGTATATAAGGACAGCGTATCAAGTGAGAATCTAGGTCAGTTCTTCCCCTTTGACTCGGCTGAGAAGGTTTTTGAAGAGCAGAACGGTCAGCTCTCTCCCAAACCGATAACGGACGGAACGAACGATAAGCTCAACCACCACTTTGGCATGTCCATGACCACGGAGTTTGTCCAGCCTGCGAGCGGAAAGACCACCGATAACAAGGATATGATTTTTGAGTTCTCGGGCGACGATGACGTGTGGGTCTACATCGATGGCGTGCTCGTGGGCGACTTGGGCGGCATTCACGAGAAGGCAACGCTCGAGATTAACTTTGCCACCGGCGAAGTGAAAGTCGGCCATATTGACGGTGCGAATGGAACCCGGAAGGACATCGAAAATACCACCATCAAAGCGAAGTTCGACACCGCCGGCGTAAATACCTCCAACTTCCGCGGCAACACCTTCTGTGACAGCAGCAAGCATACGCTGAGCTTCTTCTATCTGGAGCGCGGCGCGGGCGCATCGAACATGTCGCTCAAGTTCAACCTCACTACCCTGCCGTCGTCTGAGGTTGAGAAGGTCAACCAGAACGGCGAGGCGGTCAATGGTGCAACCTTCGCGCTGTATCGGTCAGATGGACCAAAAACTGACTGGAATGAGGGCGAGCTCATTGCTCAAGGCGAGACAAAAGACGGGGGTCAGCTGATACTTCAAAAGTCGGATGACTCCGTTCTCTCGTTCGACCAAGAGCATGCTGAGGGGCACGACTACTTTGTACTCAAGGAGATAGAGCTGCCTGCGGGATATCGCTCGAGTCTGACCTCATCGACCACCGCAACACCAGGTGAGCTGCACCTGCAGTACAAAAAGGCTGCGACGAATGGCTCGGGCGGCGTGGTGGTTGCACCGCAAACGACGGTCACCACGGCCGATAAAAACACATGGATGGGCAGCCGCATGTGGCTGAACGGTGGCTATCTGGCCGCCAAGGAGACCATTTCCCTTTCTCAAAACACAAAAGACAATAAGAACAAACCCATTAACGCGGGTACGACCTTTGCCGTCGTGCTCAAGCGCACCGACGAGACCAAGGAAAACACGGATGAAAACGCGTGGACGGCGGTCACGGGCAATCCGCTCAAAGGCTACAGGCTGTGCTCTGCACACGGCATCGCCGGTGCGGTCGAGGCCGCCAGATCGGCGGACACGAGTGTCTTTGCCGTCAACACCAAGGGCGACTACGAGGTGACGGTCAGGTCGCTGCCCGGCGATATCGAGAAGTACGCTGCCATGATGGAGGACAAGTCGAATGCCGACTATACCGTGGCGGTGTATCACACCACGGCATCTTCTCTGGCGGAGGCAACCACGGAGAACACCTCCATGGTTGAATACCGGTCGACAAACAGGCAGTTCTCAACCGTGATTCACCTCACGAACGTTCAGAACCGTCTGTTTGTGCAGAAGGTCGACGAGCTGGGCAAGCCCGCGAACGGCGCGACGTTTGAGCTGTACAAGGCCGAGGACGTTACCGGCAATAGTCCCAGCACGTACGCCATTAAATCGGGTGCCGAGCCGTATGACACCGTGCAGGCAAACGGCATGAACTATCCGTATGACATTGAGGGTGCTGCATGCTTCCCGCTCGATTCGACAAAGCATGCGCCCCTTATCAAGGGTACGTACTACCTGCGTGAATCGGTGAGCCCGGATGGCTACGAGATTAATTCCACCATCACCAAGGTAATCGTGGACGATTCGGGCGTGTACGTGGACGCCGGCGTGGAGAACGACGGCGTGCGTAGCCTAAGCGGCCCGGGTTCGCTGATTGCCTCGCTGGCACAGTTTGGCTCGCCCGGCTCTATCGATAACACGCTTACGCACATTAAGGGCAAGCTGCAAAGCGCGACTGGTACAGACCCCAACGGCAACCTGACGTGGGACCAGCCTTCTCCTGCGGACGACTTCATGCATATGCGCTACGACGAGAAGACGCAGGGTACCAAGACGATTCTGCAATACGTTGAGAGCGGCGGCGATCGCGACGGCCAGTCGGCGACTATTTATGCCGATACGGGCATCAACCGTATGGCTCTTTACCAAGACGGTCAGCCCACCAATGGCACCGACCTCGGTATGCTCCAGCTCAACCATCTCTTTACCACGGCAACGGCCGTGCAGTATACCGATCGTCGCGTGGCACGCCTGCAGGTGACCAAGACCGTGACGGCAGACAGTGGTCTTACCGCGCCCACCAAGGATGCGAGAGCGAGATCACCACCAAGGGCGAGGAGTCCAATGGCAACGTGCTGGCGAGCATCGTTAACACCGTGACCGGCTCTGCCGGCGAGTCGGTGCTTCCGGCTGGCTTTAGCCTCGTGAGCCGCATGGCCGGCGGCGAGGAGCAGTCCGGAACCGGCAACACCATCGAGGGCAAGATTGTTGCGCTCGTGGACGGGAAGATCCCCGCGAGCAACAAGCTCGAGTTCACCAACAACTACAGCGCCAGCCGCGTAACGCTCGGTGCCCAGAATCGTCTGAGCGCCAAGAAGGTGCTCGAGGGCCGCAATTGGGCCGATGGCGATACCTTTACCGCGCAGCTTACGCCCGAGGACGGCGCCCCCATGCCCGATGGCGCCAAGAGCAAGGTGTCGACGGTCGAGCTCAACAAGAAAACTCAGGAGGCAACGTTTGGCGACATCACCTATGCCAAGCCGGGCACCTACACCTATACCATCCAGGAGGGTATCCCCGAACCCGACGCCAGGGCAGACGGCATAAGCTACTCTGCCGCCGTCTATACCGCGAAGGTCGTGGTGGAGGACAACCAAGCTGGTGCTCTTGTCGTTAAGAGCGTGACGATGAAGCAGGTGCGCGACGACGGAGGCACCGAGAAGGAAGTCGAGGTCGC
Source organism: Collinsella sp. (assembly GCA_022720335.1). GTDB lineage: Bacteria > Actinomycetota > Coriobacteriia > Coriobacteriales > Coriobacteriaceae > Collinsella. Next base: position 6,529 of record JAIHVJ010000089.1, on the reverse strand, counting down.
CGGTAAGGTCGCAACCTTCATCAACCGCTACGATGCGCACGAGTCGAAGATCCCCATCCAAGCTAAAAAGACCCTAGTCGACAACGCGGGGACGTTCCCGCTTGCCCAGAACGCCTTTAGCTTTACGCTCGAGGGCATGGGTGGCTATGCGGATGTCAATGCGGTGTTCAACCCCGCGCCAAGAAAGATGCGGGGCGCGCCTACGTGTACAAGTTCGCCGAGGATCCCGGCAGCGTTGCGGGCATGACCTACGACGGATCGGTCTATTACGCCGTAGTACGCAACGCCAAGAAGGGTGCCGGCATCCAGACTTCGATCGAGTACTACAAGATCACAGAAGACGGCTCGGTAAAGCAGCTGGACAACAACGCCACGCCTTCCTTTACCAATATATATAGCGTGGAGCCCGCGAGCGTTACCCTGCAGGGTCAGAAGACCGTGAGCGGTCGCGACTGGAACCAGGGCGAGAGCTATACCTTTAACCTTGCCGCCGCTGCGGACGATGCCAGCGCAACTGGCCTGGGCAAGACCACAAAGCAGGCGGTAACGGATGGGGCCATTGCCATCGGCACTAACCAGGCCGTCGCCAGCACGCCCGAGTCGGGACGCGTTGCCTCGTTCTCCTTTGGCACCGAAGCCGCCCCGACCGTGACATTCAACCGCGCGGGCACCTTTAGCTTCAATATCACCGAGAATGTCGCGCTTGGTGCCCCGGCGAGCATGTCCATGGACAAGCACACCGCACGCGCGACCGTTGTAGTGACCGATCTGGATGAGTCGGGCAACCACACGGGCAAGCTGCGCGTGTCGAGCGTGACCTACGCCAACACCGGTGCCTCCGATGCGGACAAGCTCGTAACCGACAAGGCTGCCTTTACCAACGCGTACCATGCATCGGGTACCTTTGATGGTGTGACGGTGAGCAAGACCCTTGAGGGTCGCGCCTCTACCGCGGGCCAGTTTACCTTTGCCGTGACGGGCCTTTGGTACAACGGCGTTCAGACGTCGGTCGATGGCTCCGAGGCCAGCCTGTCCAATAAGGTGGCAGGGGCCGGCGTGTCCGGCGCCGTGGTGAGCGCAAGCGGGGAAGAGAAGCTCTTTGCCCGCAAGCTCACGGAACAGGACCTTGGCCGTACATTTGCCTATCGCATTCACGAGAACCAGCCTGCTGCTGCCGGCTACACCTATGACACCGGCTACACTGGTGACGTTATCGTGCTCGTCAAGGTTCTTGCACACAAGGACGACCCCGCTAAGCTCTACACCGTGACGACCGTGCTCAAGGGTGCGGGTGTGACGGAGCTGCTGGGCGACGGCGTCGACGCGAGCGCGCTGACGGACGAAAAGATTGTCCAGCTCAAGCAAGATTCGCATACTTACGTGCGGCAGTACGATGCAAGCGAGGCTGGCGCCACGGCGCCTACTGTCTCGTTTGTGAACCGTTACACGGCAAGTCTCGACTATGGCGCCGCTGGCGGTTTGTGGATCGAGAAGACGTTGACGTATCCCAAGGACGCGACCATTTTTGGCTCGCCCAAGAGTACGTTCCGCTATACCGTCAAGCCTGCCGACGAGACGTCTGCCAACAAGGTCGGCCTTTCCACGGACGGCAAGGTCTTCGAGACCGCAAACGTCGAGGCCAATGTCCCCAAGACCGTAAGTTTGGTACCTGCGGGCGGGCTGACCTTCACTCAGGATGATGCCGGCAAGACGTTCACCTATACGGTGAGCGAGATTGACGACAAAGCGACGGGCTATACGTACGACAAGACAGTCCATACGGTTAGGGCCGTCGTAGCGGATAACGGCGACGGTACGCTTAGGGTCACGACATCGGTAAGCAAGCCGGGTGACGGATGACCGCGGCCGATGACGCTACCAAGGCTGCCATCGACGGTGGGCTCATCACCGGCTCTTCGATGAGTGCGGGCAACGGCTATGCCGAGAAGAAGCAAACGGAGGAGGGCCTTAAAGACGGCGAGCACGATAAGGTTGATTTCTCGAAGCTCACCTTTAATGCGCCGGGCACGTATAAGTTTGATATTCACGAGCTGATCCCGAACAGCGGACCCGGCGAGTGGAAGTATGACCAGCACACCTATACCCTGACCGTTACCGTGACCGATGAGGGCGGCAAGCTTGTGGCCCGCGCCGACGGCACGACCGGCTCGGAAGGCTTCATCTTCACCAATAGGTATCGCACCTCGACGAGCTACGAGCTCCAGGGTGGTCTGGAGATCGTCAAGACGCTCATTGGCAAGGATCTCCATGCCGGCATGTTCGGCTTTACGGTGACGGGCGAAGATACCGCCTCAACCGAAAAGCTCAAGGCGCTGCTGCGCGCGGATGAGGGTAAGCTCACCGTCACGAACGATGAACCGCAGGCCGATGGCACGTCGCATACCGGTATTTTGGGCGGTCTGACCTTTGCGACGAGTGATGTGGACAAGACGTTCACCTACAAGGTGGTCGAGAATAGCGGCAAGCAAGGCGGTTACACCTACGATTCGTCCTATTGGACGGTAGAGATTGCGGTTAACAACCGCGGTGACGGTTCGCTCTATACCGAGACTACCGTCAAGCACTATGACTCCAACGGAGTCGAAGCTGCTGGCGATGTGAAGACCTATAGCTCCGAGAACGGTACCGCCAAGGCCAAAGTGTCCTTTACCAACAGCTATGCCGCGTCCGGAACGTTTGAGGGCCTTACTGCCCAAAAGGTGATGGATTCCGGCGACAAGATCAAGGCTGACCAGTATACGTTTGACCTGTATGCCGAGAAGACCGACGGTACGCTCCAATGGAGGGATGAGAGCACGACCCAGGCGAGCGATAACGGTATCGCAACGGTCGACTTCGGTAAGCTTTACTTTAAGCTCGGCGATGCTACCAGCGAAACTCATAAGCAGACGATTGACCTTGCCCGCGCCGTCAACGATGGCATTGCCACCAAGCAACACAATGCCGACCACACCACTACCTACAGCTTTAACCTGGTGGCAAAAGAGCGCTTGGCCAACCTGCCCGAGGGCGTGCGTCCCGTGGACACGTCCGCGACGTGCCGCGTGCTGCTCGAGGTGACCGATAACAACAACGGCAAGCTTACGTCCAAGGTGACCTATCGCAATGGTACCGAGAACGGCAAGATCGTCTTCCACAACACACGCGATAAGGTCAAGACGATCGGCACGGTTGCGAAGCCCGATGTGGACATCGACGGGCAGTTGCTCTCCGTGGGCGACTCCTACGTCTACACCATTAACTGGGTCAACACCGAGGCCGATGCCAATGGCAACTTGGTTCCGGCCAACGTGACCGTGACCGACAAGCTTCCTGCCGGCGTTGTGTTCGAGGCCTTTGAGGGCGAGTGTGCCGATAAGGGCGCCGCGAGCGGACAGTCGCTTACTTGGGACCTGGGTAAGCAACCCGCGGGCAGCCACGGTTCGGTGCGCGTGCGCGTCAAGATTACCGAGGACGCCGTGGAGGATGCCCAGGGCGCTGTCGGCACCGTCAAAAACGCCGCCACTATTACGGTTGGCAACAAGAGCTATACCGGCACCACGACCAACTACGTGCCCAAGAAGTCCGAGAGTGATGCTCAGGATTCGAGTGGCTTGGGCATTAAGCTGGGCGATGAGCTCACCTACACCATCGGCTACAAGAACACCGAGGGCGCGTCTGCCACGGTGAAGATCACCGATGCCGTCCCCGCGGGAACCGAGTTCGTAGAGTTCGCCGGCGACCATAAGGATGCCGGCTCCAAGGACAATGACGGCAGCCTTACCTGGACGTTGAAGGACGTTCCCGCAGGCAAGGAGGGCACGGTTCAGTTTAAGGTTCGCGTGACCGAGAACGCGTTTAAGAGCGGTGGCGCTTCGGGCGACATCTCCAACCAGGCGTCGGTGGCGGTCGGCAACAACCCTGCCGTCAAGACCAACACCACTACCGACGAGGTGTCTGACGGGCGCCTGACGTTGAGCAAGACGGTCACGGCCGCCGAAGGCATCACCGCGCCCAACAAGGCATTTACCTTTAAGGTGCTGCTCTACCAGGCCGATGGCACAACGCCTCTGGCCGGCACCTTTGCGTTCGCCGGTCGCCTCAGCGGCACCAACGGCACCTATGTAAGCGGACAGATCAAGAGCGGGGATACCATCGAGCTTAAGGCCGGCGGCTCCGTCACGGTTACCTTGCCCATGGGTGCGCACTACGAGGTGCAGGAGCTCGACTCCAAGGGCAACCTCATGACGAGCGAGGACGGCTTTGCGGTTGTCGATAAGGCGAACCCCCAGAAGGGTACCGTCGGACAGGCGACGAAGGTGGGCTTCACCAACGTCTACAGCGTGGAGTCCACAAAGGTGGAAAACGCCTTCAAGGTCCAAAAGAAGATTTCCGGACGCAACTGGACGACATCGGACGTCTTTACCATGACGCTGACTGCCCAGGGTGAGGCACCCATGCCCAAGGGCGCCAAGGACGGCGTGTCGACGATTAAACTGCACGAGGATGCCCAGGTTGGTAACTTCGGTACCATCGAGTACACCAAGCCCGGTACCTATACCTATGTGGTCGCCGAGCAGCCGGGTGACGAGACGTCGCTCATCTTCTCGAAGGCCACCTATCGCGCCACCGTCACGGTGACCGACGATGGCGCCGGTAAGCTGTCTGCCAAGACCAAGATTGCACAGCTGACCGACGATGCGGGCGACGCTGTTGAGCGCACGGTCGAGGCGGCGGTCTTTACCAACACCGCCAAGACCGGCAGCCTTACCGTCAAGAAGACGGTCGTCGGTGGCGACAGTCAGCGCGAGTTCGGCTTCACGGTCGCGCTGGCCGACGGGGACGGCGAGCCCGTCTCCGGCACCTTCGGCAAGGGCGAGCACGCCGTGACGTTCACGGACGGCAAGGCGACCTTCACGCTTAAGGACGGCGGGGAGAAGACCATCGCCGGCCTGCCCGTGGGCGCGCGCTACACCGTGACGGAGGACGCCGCCGAGGGCTACACGACTGCTGTTAACGGGGCTGACGGCTCCAAGGCCGAGGGCACCGTGACCGAGGCCGGCGCGACCGCGGCGTTCACCAACACGTACGGAACGGCCACCGAGGGCAGGGACGTCTCCACCGCGGGGCTCTTCACCAAGACGCTCAAGGGCCGCGACTGGGCGGAGAGCGACAGCTTCCAGTTCGCGCTCACGGGCGAGGACGGCGCGCCCATGCCCGAGGGCTCCGCCGACGGCTCCAAGACCGTCAGTGTGAATGCCGCCGGGACCAAGGCGGGCGAAAAGGTCGCCTTCGACTTTGGCCACATCCGCTACACGCTCGACGACATCAGGGACGCCGGGTTCGCCGAGGTCGGCGGCAAGCGCGTGCGTGCCAAGACCTTCACCTACACGGTGAGCGAGGCCAAGCCCGATGACGGCTCGGCGATTGCCGGCGTGTCCTATGACGGCCGCGTCGCCACGATGACGGTGACTGTGACCGACGACGGCTCCGGCAACCTCACGGCCTCGACGCCCGCGATCGCGCAGGTGAGCGGCGGCGACTTCGTCAACACCTACACGACCGAGCTCGACTACTCGGCCCGCGCGGGCGTGCGCCTGTCCAAGACGCTCTCTGGCCGCGCCATGGAGGCGGGCCAGTTCGCCTTCACCGTGACCGCCGACGCCGAGACGGCAGCCAAGCTCGGCCTCAAGACCGGCAAGGATGCCTACACCGTGGCCGCGGCAGATGACGGGCAGGCCGATCTCATCGGCCTCATCGGCGGCGCCGCGGAGGGCGACGTTAAGTTCACCGACGCCGACGCGGGCAAGACCTACAGCTTCACCGTCACCGAGACCAAGCTCGGCGGCGAGGGCTACACCAACGACACCGAGCCGCGCACGGTGACCATCGCGCCCGCCTACGATGCCGCGACGGGCAAGCTCACGGTCACGACCGCGGTTGTCGAGGACGGTGTCGAGGTCGCCCGCAGCGAGGTCTCGACGGCCGATGACGCTGCGTCGCTGCCCGCGCCCGTGACGGTCGCGTTCCAGAACTCCTACGAGGCCACCGGCACGCTCGGCGGCGAGAGCAGCGCGTCCATCGAGGCCACCAAGACGCTGACGGGCCGCGCCGCGGCGGCGGACGAGTTCTCGTTCTCCGTCCGCGATGCCCAGGGCAACGTGGTCGCGACCGCGTCCAACCGGGCCTCCGGCGACGGCGAGGCCGCGGAGCTCGCGTTCTCGCCCATCGCCTACACCACCGGCTCGCTCGAGCAGATGGTGGCGGACGGCGCCGCCACCAAGACGGCCGACGGCTCCTGGACCATCCCCTATACCGTTTCCGAGGACACGGCGGCGCTGCCCGCCGGCGTGACGGCGACCGCCTCGAGCTTCGACATCACCGTCAAGGTGACCGATAACGGCAAGGGCGGGCTGGATGTGGTCGTGACCTACCCCGAGGGCTCCGACGGTACGCTGTCGTTCGTGAACGGCTACGGCACCAACGAGGCGACGGTCGACCTCGCGGGCACCAAGACGCTGGCGCTCGG
>JAIHVJ010000357.1 GCA_022720335.1 Collinsella sp. | reverse complement strand
GTGTTCCTGAGAGTCGAGGACCAGGGCCCGGGAATACCCAAGCAGTACCGTGAGAGCATCTTCCAGCCGTTCTTTCGTCTAGACAAATCCCGCAGCAGGGCATACGGCGGCGCAGGACTCGGGCTAGCGCTTGTTTGGGAGATTGCAGCGCTTCACGGTGGCACGGTAGAGGTCGAAACAAGTTCCGAGAACGGGACCACCATGCTCGTGACCCTCTCAAAGGGGGCCACCACGTGATCCGACTGTCCAGGGGTCCCACTCGGCATTGTGAAACGCGTCCCAAAACTTGGACATGAGAAATGGGAGGCAGTTCGCATCTATGCCGAGGACGAAGTCCTGGCGGGGATTCAGGATGCGCAGAGGAAGCTTACGGCAGAAAACCCCGACAGAGTCGTGACCGTCGGCGGCAACTGTATGGTGTCGCTTGCTCTCTTCGATTACCTGCACGGGAAATACGAGAACGTTGGAATCGTCTGGATCTATGCGCCTCCGGATGTATCCACGCTGAATGATGGCTACCCCAACGCTCACGCCATGGGACTTGGCAGCCTTTTGGGAGAAAGACATCCTGGTCTTCGGCGGCGAATAATGCGAATGTCCGCAGGCAGACTCCAACCTGTGCGCGGAGAAGCTGGGCGACGCAAACAAGATTCCTCGACTCGAGCATGGAGATGAATCCGTCTATCAGTCTCATCGCATACTCAGAGGAGGATGCCAGATATAGATCCCATTGGGTAAAGTCGCCGTTCATGAAGGGAATCACTGCATTGCGCTCGGCGACTCTCAAGGCACTCAGGCTTTGTTCTATTTTCTCAGCTTCTTGTTTGAACTGTTCGCTATCCAAAATGCCCCCAAATGCCGGCTTCCCAACAAATCAAAAAAGCAAGAGAGACAGAGATTAGGTTCCTGCTCCACTGAACCCGCGCTTCCAGTCGAGACACTCCTCCTCGAAGATCTCCCCAGAGTCCCGTCTCTCGCGCCCCTCACGGAACTGTCCATATCAGTGTAGCCAATCCAAGCACAGCCCCACCGCACGGCCCAGTCGCTTCCAGTCCTGCGTGGCCCCGTGAAGGCGGAAGGGCGTGGCTGTCGCCATCGCGTTCCTTTCTCCCCGTACTTTTTTGGGCATGCGTCACGGGCCCCCGCGCGGCGCTGAGAGCGAATCGGCGCAGGCTTGGGGCCAGTTGCGTAGAGGTTGAGGTTCGGGTTTCGCCGGCTTACGCAGCTTGGCGGGCAGAGCGCCCGGGCTCGCTGCGCCTAGGGCGCGGCGGGATCCGCGACGCCGGAGGTGTCGATCTCGCCCAGATTGGCGAGCTGGCTGATGAACGGGATACTCTCGTGTTCGTCCACCTCGACGCCGCCGAGCACGATGGTGCTGTCG
>JAIHVJ010000356.1 GCA_022720335.1 Collinsella sp. | reverse complement strand
GATTTCCATCGCCACCACGCACAAGACGCAATAGACGAGCGAGAAGTTGAGCCTCCATGCCCAGGGCACGCGCAGAGCATACGAGATGGCAAAGAACGCGCCGCCCAGCAGCACGAGTGCCGCCGTGCCCGAAAAACGTTGGATACGGAAGGACGATGACCGACCCACCAAAATGAAAAAGGCGACAAAGTTAAAGGCCGTCCATATCAGAACGGCAAAATAGCCCCAGCCGTACGTGTAATCGTTACTCCAGGTTTCACTCGAGCGATCGAAATGAAAGACCTGTTGGTGAAAATCGTTGGTAAGCACAAACCCAATGAGCAGGATGGCCGCGATCCACAGGGCTGTGCGGTAGCGGCGACCCGCACGATGTTGCTCCAACCCTGCAAGGCGCAGGCCGCACAGCTGGTAGAGGAGCGGAATGAGCGTCATGGGCACGTAGTACAGGTACCACAGCACGGTGGCATAGAACGGCGTGAACGACTTGTACTTGAGGATGACCTCGATCATCCACAAGGCGCTGATGGTGGCAACGGCAACGAGGCGCCGGCGCAAGACGTAATCCAGACAGCGCAGATAGACCAGCACACCCCAGATTGAGAACGCGACGGCAGCGAGGAGCAGCGGAATCGAGCTCGAATGGATAAGCCCGTCCACGACCTCTTTGGACACCTCGTTATAGATGGGCACGGTGTTGGAGAGCTTGGGACCGGAAGCGAATGACGCCGGCAAGACCGCCAAAAGCAGAAGAAACAGTGCGGTTATGACGCCGGCAATGACGAAGGCGCGGCGACGGTACACCAGGTGCGTTATGCCAACGAGGAATCGCGGCATGGCGAAGAGCCTGCCGCCCCTGGGATCCGCCACCGGCGCGGATCGGGCGGCCGCATGGCCGATATGTCGCTCGCGGGTACCCATAGTGCTTTTAGTGTACCGACAGGCAGGCTCAAAAAACGGGCCGCATGTCCCAAAATCCGCGGACGGCAAAACGCCCGACGAGCACAAACTGCTCGCCGGGCGCTTTGGTTAGGAGACTATGATTGCCGGGAAAGCCTAGGACAGGTCTGTAAGATTTGAGTCTAGGGTTTTCCAGGTGCCGTAGATTGGGTCGAATGGGGAGCGCCGCGTACTTAAGGTACGCAAGCGACGAATGAGGCCCAAGGTACGGTGGCTGGGAAAGCCTAGGCCAGATCTTCGCCGTTGGAAGCGATTACCTTCTTGTACCAGTCGAAGCTCTTCTTCTTGGAGCGCTTGAGGGTACCGTTGCCGGCGTCGTCGCGGTCCACGTAGATGAAGCCGTAGCGCTTGGACATCTCGCCCGTGCCGGCCGAGACCAGGTCGATCGGACCCCAGGTGGTGTAACCCAGCAGGTCGACGCCGTCCTCG
>JAIHVJ010000355.1 GCA_022720335.1 Collinsella sp. | reverse complement strand
GCGTATGTAGATGATCGAGATGAATGCTGTTGCCGCCGGTACCGAGCTCGACGCGGCGCGTGACGCGGGCCGCGAGGGCGTGTCCGCGGGCTGGTGCGCGTGGAGCGCGGGCGATGCTTCGCTGACGTTTTCGCTGGTCGTGCGCCCCGATGTGAATATGCACGCCTTCCACGGCCTGCCGTTTGTGGCGGCGATGGGCATGATGGACGCGCTCGTGGGCACGGCTTCGGCGCCGGGCCTGGGCCTTGCCGGTAAGGTGGGTATCCAGTGGCCGAGTGACATCGTGTGCGGCGCGCCCGCGTTTGAGACGTCGCTCGCGCGCGTCGCCGTCAACGGCGGTGCCGGTACCGCGGGCATGTTCGGTGCCGTGACGGTGGATATTGAGCGTTCGGCACTGAGCGAGCTCGGTGTAGATATGGCCGACGAAGCGCTGGTCGAAGAGTTGGCCGCCGCCGTGTTGACCCGCGTGGATGCCTGGGCGGTTGTCGCCAACACGCCACAGGGTGCTGCCGGTCCGCTGGCCCCCGTGCTGGGCGAGTACTTCGACATGGTGCCGCTGCTGGGCCGCCAAGTTGCGGCGGTGTCGCCCAACGGTTTGCCGCTTGCGGTCGGTGTGTTTGCGGGCCTGGACATCTGGGGTCGTGCGACCATCAAGACCGATGCCGGCGAGCAAGAGTTTCCGCCCGAGGCCGTGCGCATTCGCGGACTGTAACGCGAGGCGCCCGCGCTCAAAGATAACGATGACAACGAAGCCCTCTTCGGCCTGTGCCGGGGAGGGTTTCGCCTATCTGGGGAATGGGTTGCCAGCGCCCTATTCCTCAAAACTGAAAAGTTTTCGTTTTTGAGGAATAGGATTAAGGCAGCTCGGTCTTTCTCGAGGTATATTCGCTATAGAGCCTATTCCTCAAAAACGAAAATTTTTCAGTTTTGAGGAATAGCGATAAAAGACCGCGAGGAGGCCCCGATGAAACTCATCAATAGAACATCATATATGGACACGTTGACGAGTCTTATTGGCGTGCCGGACATCAAGGTCATCACGGGCATCCGTCGTAGCGGTAAATCAAAATTGCTCGAGGCCCTCCGCGATTACGTGGAGGCAAATCTGTCCAATTCGAATGTCATCCATATCAACTACAACCTCGATGAGTTCGAGAACTTGCTCGAGTATCACGCGTTGCTCGCCTATGTAAAAGATCATCGAGTGCCCGGCAAGCAAAACTTCCTGCTTATCGATGAGGTTCAGACGTGCGACGGCTTTGAACGTGCGATCAACAGCCTTCACGCATCCGAGCAGTACGACATCTTCATCACCGGATCGAATGCCTTTTTGCTGTCGAGCGATCTGTCGACGCTCTTTACGGGGCGTACGTTCGAGATCGAGGTT
>JAIHVJ010000354.1 GCA_022720335.1 Collinsella sp. | reverse complement strand
GCCCCATACTGCTCGTGCGTGGGCTGTTGATGTTCCGCTCGATCATCGTAGTCGTGATGCTGCGCGTTTGCTCGTCGAGGGTGCCCAATAGCCCCGCGGCACCCGGGTGCTCGAGCAGGCCGAGCTCGCTCAGCAGGGCAAAGGCATTGCGCCGGGCATCGCGCACGGATGCGGCACCGCCTGGCAGCGCCCAGGTGCGCAGGTGCGCGGCGCGTTCAAAATCGGCAAGGCCGGCGACAAGGAACTCGCCGCCCCAAATGGTTCCGTCGGTGCCCGCCCCCGTGCCATCAAAGGCAATGCCGAGGACGCGTGCGTCGGTTGTAAGCTGGCCCGCGGCGATAGCCTCGGCCATTACGCTGGCGATATGCGCATGATGGTGCTGCACCTCGACGAGTGGCAGATTGCATTTTCGCGCCTGCTCGCGCGCCCACTGGCTCGACAGATAGCTGGGATGCATGTCGCATGCCAAGGCGGCAGGCGCCAGGTCAAAGAGGTTTTCCAAGCGCGTGCGCGCGGCGTTCCAGGCATCGAAGGTCTCGCCGTTTTCAACATCGCCGATATGCTGCGACACAAAACAGGCCGCCTCGCCGTTCGGATCCTCGCGTGTGAATGCGATCGTTGCCTTTTGCTGTGGGCCGCAGGCGAGCACGCAGGGTGCAGTGCCGTCGAGCGCCGGCAACGACAACGGTTGCGGCGCATATCCGCGTGCGCGACGCACGGGCATGACGGTGCCGTCGACCACACGTACCACGGAGTCGTCGTAGCGCGAGAGAATCGCACGGTCGTTGCCAAGTAGCGCGTCGGCGATGCCGGCGGCAACAAGATGTTCCCACGCAAGGGCATCGTCGGTCTCGATAGGTTCCTCGCTCAGGTTTCCGCTGGTCATGACGAGTGCGTGCATACCGCGCGCCGCGGCTGCGGCGAGCAGCAGATGCTGAAGCGGTGAATAGGGGAGCATGACGCCGAGCTCGGGTAAATCGTGCGCGACGGATGGCGCGAGCGTAGGGGCGTCGGGGGAATCTCCCTCGCCAACAGCACGCCGGCGCAACAGCACGATGGGGCGGATGCTACCGGTTAGCAAGCCGCGCTCGGCATCATCGACGTGGCACAGGCGTTCAGCATCGGCAAGGCTGTGCACCATAACGGCAAGCGGCTTGTTGCTGCGGCGCTTGCGACGGCGCAGCTCGACCACCGCCTGCTCATTGGCGGCGTTGCAGGCCAGATGGAATCCGCCCAGGCCCTTGATGGCAACAATACCGCCGCTGGCCAGCAGCTCGACACAGCGGTCAATAATGGCATCGCTGGTTTCGCGCGTGCTGCCGACGGCAGGCGTCGCCCCCGAGCCTTCGAGCCCCATGTCGCCCGCCGCCTCGCGCCAGGTAATATG
>JAIHVJ010000353.1 GCA_022720335.1 Collinsella sp. | reverse complement strand
GGGACAGGTTTATTTTGGCAGGTTTTATCTGGGCAAACGTCACTTCCACCACAAAGGGGACAGGCACCTTTGTGGTGGTTTTGGCTCGGAGCTGCTTTAAGGTGCCATAATCGCATAGGAAAACACTTTCCAGGGAGGTTCCATGTCAAAGCTGTGCTTTATGCGCCACGGTCAGACGCTTTTTAATCTGCTTCGCCGTAAGCAGGGCTGGTGTGATTCGCCGCTTACCGAATTGGGAATCGAGCAGGCCAAGGCCGTGGGCACGACGCTGCGCGAACGCGGCCTTACGTTCGACCATGCCTACAGTTCAACATCCGAGCGCGCGTGCGACACGCTCGAGCTGGCATTTCCCGGTCAGCCTTACGAGCGCGTCAAAGGCCTTAAGGAATGGAACTTTGGCAAGTTTGAGGGTGCGAGCGAGGATTTGAATCCGCGCCTGCCCTACGGTGATTTTTATAAGCAGTATGACGGTGAGGGCGAGGTTGAGTTTCGCGAGCGCATGATGGCGACCATCACCGAGCTCATGCAGCGTCCCGGGCACGAGAGCGTGCTTTGCCGTTCGCGGGCGTTTTTCTACCGTTCGGCGGACTTTCACGTAGACTGGGGTTACGCGGCGTGCAAGTTTCGTGCACAATCACACCCGTGCTTACAAGTTTGTTACTCCTCGGGAGGCATCACTTGCGCATAATAGAAGACGAGGAATAGCGCCCCGTCGTCTAGCGCCGATGTCCGAGGAGTTTTTTCATGCTCATTTTAAAGAAGATCAACAATAACGTTGCTCTCGCCGCCAGCGATGACGGCCGAGAGGTTGTTGTCTTTGGCAAGGGCATCGGTTTTCACGAGATGCCGTACAAACTTGCCGATGAGTCCCTCATCCAGCGCAAATTCTATAACGTCCCCGAGAGCCTGCAGGACATGGTCGGCACCCTTCCCGATGACGTGCTGCTCGCGGCAAGCGATATCGCCTGCTTCGCGGCGCAGCAGCTCGGCTGCAAGCTGTCCGGCGGCCTTCCCTTTATCCTGGCAGATCACCTGCAGTTTGCCGTCCAGCGCGACGACGACCAGCTCAACGCGCCCAACCCGCTCGAGCACGAGGTGGCCTTCATCTACCCGCGCGAGCTCCAGATTGGCCAGGCGGCACTTGCCATCGTGCAAAAACACACCGGGGCTGTGCTCGGCCAAAACGAGGCTACGAGCATCGCGCTCCACATCGTCAACGCCGAGGTCGACGGCATGGGCCGTGCCAAGGACATGGACTTCATCATGAAGAGCACCCGCGTGCTCGACGAGGTGACTCATTCCGTGGAAAAGCAGCTCGGCTGCTCGCTCGACACGGCGTCGTATAGCTACATTCGCTTTCTTGCGCACCTGCGCTTTTTGGTCCGTCGCCTTGTTAAAGGCAACTGCACGCAGACCGAGAACTCCTCGCTGTTCATGCAGGCCGCCCGCGACTTTCCCGAGGCCTACCAGTGCGCCTACGCCATCAACCGCGTCTTCGAGAAAGAGTTCAACCAGAGCTGTTCGGACGAGGAGCTCCTGTATCTGATGATGCATATCAACCGTCTGCGATCGAGCTCGCAGCCCGAGTAACACGCGCCGCCAGCCCGGCGGCAATCGCAACAATTCTTTTTGGTTTCTAGCTGCGGGCAAGGTACCGGCTCGCGGTAGGGGATATTTTTGTCGAAATTTGGAAAAGAGAGGACAGATCATGGCAGGTAAATACGACGATCTTGCTGCCCAGATCGTAGAGCTGGTTGGCGGTAAGTCCAACGTCAAATGCGTCGCACACTGCATTACCCGCGTTCGTTTTAAGCTCAAGGACGAGTCGAAGGCCAATGACGAGGCAATCTCCGAGCTACCCAACGTCATCAAGGTCATGCACGCCAACGGCCAGTACCAGGTTGTTGTGGGCAACATCGTCGAGGACGTCTACGACGCCGT
>JAIHVJ010000352.1 GCA_022720335.1 Collinsella sp. | reverse complement strand
TGTACGGCAGCGCACCACCGCGATGGATCGTCCCGTCTGGATCGACCTCGTAACCGAAGATGCCACCTGGGGCCGAGATGCCCACGCCTACAACCTGTCCGCGATACGGCCCTACGAGTGCCGCGAGCGCGTCGACCAGCTGATCGGCCGAGACGAACGCCGTCGGAATCGAACCACGGTCACCAAACTCGTAGTTCTCATTCACAATCGCCCATTTGACGCTCGTTCCGCCGATATCAATTCCAAACAGCTGCCTCATGGCCGCTCCCCTCTCGCTCAATGCGTCTACATGCTCGCAGGCTCTTCCATAAAGGCCATGAGCCTGCGGTTGAGCAGACGACCCCAAAACGTGCAGATACCGCCCGCCAGGAGCGCGGCGGCTACGGTGCCGATACCGATGCCCACCGCAGCACCCGTACGCACAAGCCCGTAGACCAGTGAGATGCCCACACAGCTCCCGTCAAAGAAATACTTCGCCTTACCAAATTCACAGTGAAACACCTGGGAGAGCGTCTGCACCATGCCGTCGGGCGCAACGGGAACGAGCCGCGCGGAGACGATCGGCGTCACGCCGAGCGCTGTGCGTGCATTCATTACAACGCCGCAGCTCAGGAATAGAATCCCACATACGTAGACCATCATTCGACGCGTTGGACTCTACCGCATCACATCGTCCTCTCGTTCGCATCTTCACCTGTCGACCGAATAGTACTCCGTGACATCGCCCCAGGGCGTCACTCGTACGCATTGCCGCGACTCTACCGCGGCATCACGCATTTAGTACGAGATAGTCGCCTCGACGGCATGGCGCCAGCCGGCGATCTTTTTGGCTCGCTCGTCAGCGGGCATCGACGGCTCCACGATGCCACGGGCGCCGTAGACGTCGACGACATCGCGCGTATACATGCCCAGCGCGATACCGCAGGCCCAAGCCGCGCCCAGACCGCTCATCTCGTCGTTGCTCGCAATGCGGATGGGCGAGCCGACCAAATCGCTCTCAAACTGCATCAGGTACGCGTCGCGCGTGGGGCCGCCGTCAACACGAAGCTCGGCAAGCGCCGCGCCCGAATCCTCGACCATCGCATCAATGACGTCAAAAATCTGATAGGCGATCGACTCGTCGGCAGCCTTTACGAACTCCGCGCGGCCCGTGGTGCGTGTCATACCAAAAACGCATCCCTCGGCATCACTTGCCCAGTGCGGCGCACCCAGGCCGGTAAACGCCGGCACAAAGTAAACATGGCTCGCCGGGTTGGCGGCGTAGCACAGGTCGGTGACCTCCTCGGGGTTATTGATGAGCTCCAGGTCGTCGCGCAGCCACGTCTTGACGGCGCCGGCGTAGCTCACGTTGCCCTCGAGCACGTACTCGGTCACGCCGTCCATGCGCCAC
>JAIHVJ010000351.1 GCA_022720335.1 Collinsella sp. | reverse complement strand
CAGTATGAGCGCTTTAGCTTTGCGTACTTCGACCGCAACAGCTCGGGTGACATGATGAGCCGCGTGGTCAACGACCTGTTCGATATCTGCGAGGCGGCGCATCACGTGCCCGAGTGGATCATCATCTGCGGCATCGAGATCATCGGCTCGTTTGTGATCCTCTTTACCATCGCCCCGGTGCTGGCGCTTGCCATGGCCGTGGTGACGGCGGCGTTTGCGGTCATCATGTTTTGGCAGAACATGCGCATGCGCGAGGTCTTTAGCGACAACCGCAAAAAGATCAGCGGCATCAATGCACAGCTGCAGGATTCGCTGGCGGGCATGCGCGTGGTCAAGAGCTTTGCCAATGAGGAGACCGAACGCTTCAAGTTCCGCGCCTCCAACAATCGCTATCTTTCGTCCAAGGAGAACATGTATCACGCCATGGGCGTCTATACTGCGACGTATGGCCTGCTCTCGGGCGTGCTCTATGTGATCGTGGTGCTGCTGGGCGGCTGGCTGGTCGCCCAGGGGCAGCTGCAAGCGGTCGATATGGCGACCTTCGCTCTCTATATTTCGCTGTTCTGCACGCCGCTCGAGACACTCGTTAATTCGGCCGAAACGTATCAGAAGGCTGTCGCCGGCTTTAAGCGTATGGACGAGGTGCTCTCGACCGCGCCGGATATCCAGGACAAGCCGGGCGCTACGGATCTGCAGGTGACTGCCGGCGCCGTGGAGTATCACGACGTGTGCTTTAACTACGAGGATGTCGAGCTGGGCGAGGGCGATGCCGACGAGCGTCCCGTTATCGACCATATGGACCTGTCCATCAAGCCCGGGCAGACCATCGCTTTGGTTGGCCCTTCGGGCGGTGGCAAGTCCACGACCTGTTCGCTGCTGCCGCGCTTTTATGACGTGGCTACCGGATCCATTAGCATCGACGGCCAGGACGTGCGTGATGTGACGCAGCAGAGCCTGCGTCGCGCCATCGGCCTGGTGCAGCAGGATGTCTATCTGTTTGACGGTACGATTGGCGAGAACATCGCCTACGGCAAGCCGGGCGCTACGGCAGAAGAGATCGCCGAGGCCGCCCGTCGCGCCAACATCGATGCCTTTATCGAGTCGCTTCCACAGGGCTATGACACGGTCGTGGGCGAGCGCGGCAGCCGTCTTTCGGGCGGACAGAAACAGCGCGTTGCCATCGCGCGCGTGTTTCTCAAGAACCCCAAGATCCTGATTTTGGACGAGGCGACGAGTGCTTTGGATAACGAGAGCGAGGAGGCGGTGCAGGAGTCACTCGAAGAGCTGGCACGCGGCCGTACCACAATCATCATCGCCCATCGTCTTTCGACCATTAAGCATGCCGATGAGATTGCGACCGTTGAGCATGGTCGCGTTGTGGAGCGTGGCAC
>JAIHVJ010000088.1 GCA_022720335.1 Collinsella sp. | reverse complement strand
CGATGGCTATTGGCGTGTTCAGGATTGCGAGGCCCTCAACGATAAGGGCCACTTTACTGACTGCTCCGAGCTGGTCAACACGGTCTGCGAGGTCGTCGAGCTGCCGTGGATTGCCGGCAAGAGCCTGCATGACAGCTTCTCGGGCGCTACGGTCTATGAGGCCGTCGCTGCGTAACAGGCAATAAAACCCGATTTTCACGTGACCGCTGGCGCCGCCCCCGCGCCGGCGGTCTTTTTCTGCCGATAGGCCATAAAAGTGCACGTATTTGCGGAGAGCCTGTTGACGATAGTCAAAACTCGGACTAATCTAGAGACACAAAATTGGTCAAAAATCGGACAATTGAATGGTGGGATAGATGGATAGTGCGGTTACGCTGGTCGACTTCGACCGGTTGCTCAATGGACTCGACCATATCTATTCGGAGTTCTCGCGCGCCTGCGGCCTTTCGGACTGCGCTTACTGGATGCTCGTCGATACCAGCACGGCGGGCGGCAGTATTGCCGTAAGTCGTCTGACAAGCGAATGGTTCTACAGCAAGCAGACCATCAACTCGGCAATTAAAACCTTGACGGCGCGGGGCTTCGCAACGTTGGAGTTTGCTGAAGGCAGTCGTAAGAACAAGGTTGTGAGCCTGACCGAAGAGGGCAGGCGATTTGCCGAGCGTTATGCGCTGCCGGCACTCAAGGCCGAACAGCGAGCCTTTGGCGCGCTTGAGCCATGTGAGCAGCGCGAGATTATGCGCTTGGTCGGCAAATTCTCTCAGGTGCTCGGCGAGGAGTGCGATGCCTTTAAGCAACATATCGCTGCCGAGAGCCAAGCCGAGAATCAAGGTGAGGGGGAGTCGTGCGACTCTTAATGAGGTTTATGAAGCCCTATCGAGGGCTTGTCGCAGTGACGCTGCTGGTGCTGCTGGTGGATAACGTCGGTACGCTGTTGGTTCCCACGATGCTGGCGAACATGGTCAACACCGGTATTACCACGGGCGATGTCGACTACATTTTACGCAACGGCCTATACATGTTTATCGCGACCAGCATGGCTAGCGGCGGCACGGTGCTGGGCTGCTATCTTTCGGCGCGCCTGGCCGCCAACGTGGCTTGCGATATCCGCAATGCCGTGTACGACAAATCGCTCGAGCTCGCGGCCAGCGATTTTGAGCGCTTTGGCACCGGATCGATGATCACACGCTCGCTCAACGACATCAACGTGATTCAGCAAGCGATCCTGCAGACGATTCAGTTGGTGCTGCCGGTGCCGTTCTTGGCCGTGGCAGGCATCATTTTTGCTTGGTTCATCGATCCCGTCATGGGCACGCTGCTGGGCGTGGTGGTTGCGATCGTGCTGGTGGCGGCGGTCTTTACGGTGGCTAACGCCGCGCCGATTTTTATGCGCCTGCAGAGCTTTATCGACCGCATGAACGTGGTGCTGCGCGAGAACATCGTGGGCGTGCGCGTCATCCGCGCATTTAACAAGGAGCGCCACGAGGAGCAGCGCCTGGACGAGGTGTTTAGCGATTACGCGGCCAACGCCATCAAGGTCAACCACCTGTTTGTGGGTCTCGACAGTTCCAGCTTCTTTTTGATGAACATCGCCGAGGTGGCGGTGCTGTGGGTGGGCGGCAACCGCGTGGGCGTCCACGCCATGCAAATCGGTAGCATCTCGGCCGTGCTGGAGTACGCGATCCTGATCCTGTTCTTTGTGATGATGGCCCAGATGGTGGTGCTGACGCTTCCGCGTGCTGCCGCGTGCCTGAACCGTGCGCAGCAGGTGTTGGAGATTGAGCCGAGCATCGTCGATGGCGAGCGCACGCTGGATGACGGGGCGCGCGAGCCCCAAGACGAAGCCGATGCGGTGGCCGTGTTCGACCACATGTCGTTTCGCTTTGACGATGCCGACGAGGACACCCTGTGCGACCTGAGCTTTGCCTGCCGTCGCGGTCAGACGACTGCGATCGTTGGCTCGACAGGCTCGGGCAAATCGACGGTGGCAAAGCTTCTGCTGCGCTTCCACGATGCCACTAAGGGCGCCATTCGCCTGGACGGCGTCGATCTGCGCGAGCTTACGCAAGACGAAATCCGCGGGCGCATTGCCTATGTGCCGCAGAAGGCGTGGCTGTTCTCGGGCACGGTGGCGAGCAACCTTCGCTTTGGTAACGAAGGCGCGACCGAGGGCGACATGCTTCACGCGCTTGAGGTTGCCCAGAGCACCTTTGTACTCGACCAACCGCAGGGGCTCGATACCCCGGTTGCCCAGGGCGGTACGAACTTTTCGGGCGGCCAGCGCCAGCGTTTGGCAATCGCCCGTGCGCTCATGAAGCGCGCCGACCTGTATATCTTCGACGATAGTTTTTCGGCCCTGGACTTTAAGACCGATGCCGCCCTGCGTCATGCGTTGCAAGACGAGACGCGTGACGCTGCGGTGCTCATCATCGCGCAGCGCATCTCGACGATCTTGCACGCCGACCAGATCGTCGTGCTCAAGGATGGCGAGGTTGTGGGTCTGGGCACGCATGGCGAGCTTATGGAAACCTGCGAGGTGTACCGCGCCATCGCGGAATCGCAGATGAAGGGAGGTGAGTAGCATGACCGAGGAGCTCAAGAAGCAGGGCGGCGTTGATGACGCCGCTGCCGCGGGACTGGTCGAGGAAACGGCTGCCATGTCGACCGAGCTGGATGACGCCGCCAAGGCGGCAGCCGCGCGCGAGGCTCGCCGCCAAGCGCTCTACGAGGAAAACGAGCGCGCCGAGGACGAGCGTGCCCGCGCCGAGGCAGAGCGCATGCGCGACGTGGACGACGAAGACGAGGACGAGACGCCCCGTGATACCTGGGCGACGGTGCGCCGCCTGTGGAGCGAGGCTGCCGGCGACCATTGGCGCTTCTATATCGTGTTCGCGAGCATTGTGTTCTATGTCATCTTTAACACCGCCGCGCCGGCATATAGCGCCCGCGTGATCGATGAGCTGTGGGGCCACATTCAGGTGGCGTTTGCCAACAACGCCACCTTCAGCATCACCTGGGAGAACTGCGGCAGGACTATCTTCATCTACTTTTTGATTTGGACGGCCGCTGCCTCGTTCTATGCGCTCCAGAGCTTTTTGATGTCGAGCGTCGCTGAGCGTCTCAATCTGCGCCTGCGCAACCGCATCGCGCAAAAGCTCAACCATCTGCCGCTCGCCTATTTTGACGCGCATCGTCCCGGCGAGGTCGTCAGCCGCGCGACCAACGACCTGGACAAGATGTCCGAGAGCATGCAGCGCGGATTGCTGCAGCTGCTCGTGTCGATCGGCACGGTTGTTGGTGCTGTGAGCGTGATGTTCGTGTTCAGCGTGCAGCTTACGCTCGTCTTTCTGTTCTTTACGGCACTGTCGCTGCTGGTGACGAAGGTCGTCTCGCGCCGCACGCACGATGTGACGGGCGAGCGCCAGGAGTGGGTGTCCAAGATTACGAGTGCGGTCGAGGAAGGCTATTCGGGCCGTCTGGTGATCCGCGCGTTTAACCGCGAACGTCAGAGCTCCGCTGAGGTGCACGAGGCTTCGAAGGAACTGGCTCGTGTGAGCACCAAGGCCGACTTTATGATCAATGCTGTCGGCCCCGCGGTGCGCTTTATCGGCCGTTTGGCGCAGATCGTGATCGCGCTCGTGGGCTGCAGCATGCTGGTCGCCGGTCACATGACCGTCGGCGTGTTCCAGGCGTTCTTCCAGTTTATCTACGAGGCGTCCGAGCCCATGACGCAGTTGTCGTTTACCTTTAACTCGCTGCAGAGCGCGCTGGCGAGTGCGGAGCGCGTGTTCGACCTGCTTGATGAGCCCGAGATGGAGGCTGATCCGCTGCCGGGGGAGGCCGCCAAGCTGCCGGGTCGCGTAGAGGGCCGTGTCTCCTTTGAGCACGTGCGCTTTGGTTATTCGCCCGACAAGCCACTTATGCGCGACGTGTCGTTTACCGCCGAGCCGGGTCAGAAGATCGCCGTGGTGGGAACCACGGGTGCGGGTAAGACCACGCTCATTAACCTGCTCATGCGCTTTTACGAGATCGACGGCGGCCGCATTACGCTCGACGGTGTGGACACGAGCCGCATGGACCGCGGCGAGCTGCGCCAGCAGTTTGGCATGGTGTTGCAGGACGCCTGGCTGTTCGATGGCACGATTGCACAGAACATCGCCTACGGCTGCCCCGAGGCATCGCGCGAGGAGGTCGTGGCGGCCGCACGCGCCGCGCAGGTCGACTTCTTTGTGCGCACCATGCCGCAGGGTTATGACACGCGGGTGGCCAACGATGCCGAGAGCATTAGCCAGGGCCAGCGCCAGCTGCTGACCATTGCGCGCGTGCTGCTCAACAACCCGGCGATTCTCATCCTGGACGAGGCGACGTCGAGCGTGGACACGCGCACCGAGCTTGCTATCGGCCGCGCCATGGACGCGCTCATGCGCGGGCGCACCAGCTTTGTGATCGCGCACCGCCTGTCGACGATCGTGGATGCCGACCTCATCCTGGTCATGGACCACGGCAACATTATCGAGCAGGGCACGCATAAGGAGCTGCTCGCAGCCGAGGGCGCTTATGCCGACCTCTATCTGAGTCAGTTCGCATAATGTGACAAAGGGACAGTCCCGCATGTCACATCAAAAAGAAAGGCGCGCCGGGGATGGATTCCCTGGCGCGCCTTCTTGCGTTGATGCCGATGTCGTTTTGTGCCGCTTGCGTTCCTAGCGTTCGTCCACGAGCTTTGCGACGAGGGCTTTGAGCTCGGCCACCTCTCGCTCGAGTTCTTTGACGCGGCGGGCGTTCTCGGTGATGCCTTGGCGGTTGAGGGCGCTCTGCTCGGCGGCATCGTCGGGCATGTACTCGCGATGCTGCTTGGCATCGAAGCTCTCCTCGAACACGCGGCAGCCGTTGCGCTTGATGATGCGTCCCGGCACGCCCACGACGGTGCAGTTGTCGGGCACGTCTTTGACGACGACCGAGTTGCCGCCGATCTTGACGTTGTTGCCGATGCGGATGTTGCCGAGCACCTTGGCGCCCGTGCCCACGGTGACGTTGTTGCCCAGGGTGGGGTGGCGCTTGCCGGTTTCGTTGCCGGTGCCGCCGAGCGTAACGCCCTGGTAAAGCACACAGTTGTCGCCCACGATGGTGGTCTCGCCGATGACGACGCCCATGGCGTGGTCGATAAAGAAATGCTTGCCGATCTGTGCGGCGGGATGAATCTCGACGCCGGTGATGTGGCGGGTGATTTGCGAGAGCACGCGGGCGAGCGAGCGATGGCCATGCTCCCAGAGCCAGTGCTCGGGCACGTGGTTCCACTTGGCGTGCAGGCCAGGATAGGAAAGGAAGATGACCAGACCGTTTTGCGCGGCGGGGTCCTGCGCTTGGACGGTCTTGATGTCCTCGCGAATGGTATTGATAAAGCTCACCGGCCGCCCTCCCTTAGCGCCATGGCAATGCGATTCAATAAAGTATAGCGATTCGCTAGGGATTAGGAAGAACAATCTTGGCGGCATTGCGCGACAGGTGTCAGTTATGCAAACTTGCTGGTAATGGAGTCATGCTTTTGTGGGGTTGCGCACGAGGGAGCGCCGCAACCGTATACTGGTCAACTTGGACGTATCCGCGCCCACAACTGAGAGGTTTTACTTCATGGGTTTCATCAATTTTATCGCCGAGCTGCTCAAAGACCCGCGCACCGCGATTGCCAGCTGGATCGCCGCCGGCCCGCTTATGGCCTACGGCTGCGTGTTCCTGATTATCTTCATTGAGACAGGTGTGGTGTTCTTCCCGTTCCTTCCTGGCGATTCACTGCTGTTTGCTTCGGGCTTCTTTGCCCACAACGGTGGCTTTAACATCGTGGCACTGCTGGCCGTCGCATGGGCTGCTGCCATCCTGGGTGACCAGTGCAACTTTATGATCGGTCACTTCTTTGGCAAAAAGATTATCGCTTCGGGCAAGGTCAAGGCCATGACGCCCGAGCGCATCAAAAAGTCCGAGGATTTCTTGGACAAGTGGGGTCACCTGGCCATCTTCCTGGGTCGCTTCTTCCCGTTTATCCGCACCTTTGTGCCCTTTATCGCCGGCATGGGCGGCATGCACTGGCGCAACTTTGTCATCTACAACGTGCTGGGCGGCATTACCTGGTCGACGCTCTTTACACTGCTGGGCTACTTCTTTGGCGGCATCCCCTTTGTGCAGGAGCACTTTGAGTTGCTGATCGTCGGCATCGTTGCCGTGTCGATCATCCCGACCGTGGTCGGTCTGGTTAAGGCTAAGCTGGGCAAAAAGAACGCGTAGCTCGAGCCAGCGCGCAAACCGTGCAGTTGAGGCCCGTCACCGCTTACGGTGGCGGGCCTCTTTAGTTTCGGTCAAATGAAAATACTTTACTTAGTTAAAGAAAAGCGTTTTATCAGACGCGTACGGGGAGTACAATCTCGTGCATGCGAATCGACGTGCCATCGGCTTCGATGCCGTTCGCGTGTCCCGTCCGGCTCTACGCTCCGGGCGTGCGACGTTGCGACGCGGTCGGCCTCGGTCCTTGCGTGCGGGTTCGCGAGTATGCAACTGTGTATGTAAGGAGCGACATATGACTGTCGAGAAGAAGGATATCGATTGGGGTAGCCTCGGCTTTGGCTACATGAAGACCGATTACAGCTACGAGGCCCATTGGAAGGACGGCGAGTGGGACGAGGGCGGCCTGACCACCGACCACACCCTGCATGTCTCCGAGTGCGGCGGCATCTTCCATTACTGCCAGGAGGTCTTTGAGGGCCTGAAGGCCTACACCGCCGAGGACGGCAGCATCGTCTGCTTCCGTCCCGACATGAACGCCGAGCGCATGTATAACTCTGCCCAGCGCCTCGAGATGCCCCCGTTCCCCAAGGACAAGTTCGTTGAGGCCGTCAAGCAGGTCGTTTCTGCCAACGCCGCCTGGGTTCCGCCCTTCGGTTCCGGCGCGACCCTGTACGTGCGTCCGTTTATGATCGGCTCCGGTGACGTGATCGGCGTGGCTCCCGCTCCTGAGTACACGTTCCGCATTCTCGTGACCCCGGTCGGTCCGTACTTTAAGGGTGGTCTCAAGCCCGTTAAGCTGCGCGTTTCCGAGTATGACCGCGCCGCACCGCACGGCACCGGCAATATCAAGGCCGGCCTGAACTACGCCATGTCCCTCAAGCCCACGATGGAGGCCCATCGCGAGGGCTATGCCGAGAACCTGTATCTCGACTCCGAGTCCCGCACCTATGTCGAGGAGACCGGTGGCGCCAACGTCCTGTTCGTGAAGGAGGACGGCACGCTCGTCGTTCCGCAGTCGCACACCGACTCCATCCTGCCCTCCATCACCCGTCGTTCGCTCGTTCAGGTTGCTCAGGACCTGGGTATGACCGTCGATCAGCGCCCCGTCGAGTGGGCCGAGGTCAAGGCCGGCGCCTTTGTGGAGTGCGGCCTGTGCGGCACCGCTGCCGTCATCTCCCCGGTGGGCGAGATCGACAACAAGGTCTATGGCGCCGACGAGACCGTGACCTTCCCGGCTGGCTACACCGAGATCGGCCCTGTGATGAAGAAGCTCCGCGAGACTCTGACCGGCATCCAGTCTGGTGCTGTCGAGGATAAGCACAACTGGGTTTACACCGTGGCGTAAGCTGCCATAGCTGTTCGGCCCGAGGGCAACCTTCCTTTCCGGCGCGTCCTCGGACATGAAAGAACCTCCGCTGCGCACTTTGTGCGGCGGAGGTTCTTTCGTCCTGCGG
>JAIHVJ010000087.1 GCA_022720335.1 Collinsella sp. | reverse complement strand
GCGGACATCGCCCGTCCTCATCCACGTGCGGGCCTCTGCCCATGCCTGGCGGATTGCGGCCGGGAAGTCCTCATCGAAGACGGACTTCTCAGTGCGCTCGATGCCGCAGAGCAACGGGAGGAAGCGCCTTGCGCCGCTTGAGCGCTCGCGTATAAAGTCTGCCTCGTTCGTGGTACCGACGAAGACCACGCGCCGGGGAAACGCCTCCGTCCTGCGGCAATAGGCCCCTCGGAACTCATCGACCTGACGGGTGACCCCAGCCTTCACGCTCTCGATAGAGCGCTCGGACATCCCGTTGAGCTCGGGGACCTCGACGATCCATTTGCCCCGGTTCTGCTCGCCCGTGAGCTTGACGTCGCCGAGGTTGATCACGGAGTCCGTGAAGTACTCGTCGCGGATGGCGAGGCCTCGGGCGAAGGACGACTTGCCGATACCCCCGGCGCCGCACAGGATGGGCATGTAATCGGCCTTGCAGCCCGGGCTGTAGGCGCGGGCGATGCCCTCGCAGAACAAGATGCGCTCGACCTCCGAGACGTATACGCTCCTCTCCGCACCAAGGTAGACATTGAGGAGCGTCCCTACGCGCGGGATGCCGTCCCAGGTGAGGGCGTCGAGCATGGCGACGAGCGGATCGTAGGCATTGTCCTCGGCGACGATGGTCAATGCGAGCAACATGAACTTCTCCTTCTGGAGGGAGATGGTCTGCTGGAGGAGGGCGAAGAGCCGCGCGTCGTCGCTGTCGCGCCACCGGCGTTCCCTCGCATCCGCGTCCCAGGGCAGAGGGCCGGTCTTGAAAAGCTCGTTTGCGAGCCGGTTGTAGCCGACGTTCAAGGGGAGGGACTTGAGCTCCTCGACGATCTCGTTGACCGTCGGCGGGGAGCGGCGCTCTGGAGGCTGCGGCCCAAGGACGTCGTCGTGCTTCTGCGCACCCATCAGGCCACCTCCTCGCGAGACTGGGGGCGTCGTGGGCCGTTGATGGGGCAGGCACTGCCGAAGACGAGCACTTCGAGCCGGCTAAGGCGAAGCTCCGTGTCGACCAGACGCTCGACCAGCTCTTCCTCTGTCAGGGGATGGTCGAGGCCGTGGTCGCGCAGGATGGTGCGGCGCCGGGCGGAATTCATCATGCTAAGATTCATCGATGGGGTCCTCCTTATGTGTGGACTCATGATTTTGGGCGACGGCCGAGCTTTGGTCGGGGAGGCCGTCGTCTATCCCGAGGTTTGCGATAAGTGCGTCTTCGAGTTCCACGGGGGAGCGCTCGGGCGCGAACGATTCGGCGAAGGCGGCAAGCGTCTCAAGCGACTCGACGAGCTCGTCGTCCATGTCTGCCGCGCGCCGGATACGCCGGAGTTCCGTTACGACGGGCCCCACGCGCTCCTTGACCGCCTTGCGCATGCGGGTGGTCGCGACCACGGTGAAAGTGCCCTCAAGCAAGCATTTCGTGATGTACTCCTGCTTTGACAGGCTACTCAGGGCGACGCGGAGGTCGAGCTGGTCCGCCTCTGCGGGCGACATGCGGAAGGCGATGGTCTTGCAGCGGCGGCGCCCCTTGGCGTCCATAATCGGCTTAGACATCCGACATCATCCCATCAAGGGCCTCCACTAGATCGTGCTGCGTCGAGGGGAAGAGATGCGAGTACATCTCCGTGACCTCGGCGGTCTCGTGGCCCATGCGATCGGCGATCGCCGTGGGCGAGTAGCCGCTGTTGACGAGGGCGCTCACGTGGGAGTGGCGGATGTCGTGGATACGGATGCGCTTCACGCCCGAGAGCTCGCAACCCCTCTTCATCTCATGCGACAACGCATGTTTTGTGATGGGGAAGAGTCGGTCGGTAGGAACGATTTCGGGATGTGCTGCCAGATAGTCGCGCAGTTCCTCGCGAAGGAGGCTCGGCATGACAATGTCGCGCTTCGAGGCTCGCGTCTTGGGTGGGCCGATAACGTCCTCGCCCTTGACGCGGGCATAGGAGCGGCGGATGCGGATGACGTTGAGCCCGAAGTCGATGTCCTCCGGACGAAGGGCAAGGAGCTCGCCCTCGCGGCAACCCGACAGATAGAGCGTCAGGAAAGCGAGGTAGATGAGGGGCTTATCCTCGATGGCCTGGGAGAAGAGCTTGAACTCGGTAGGGGTCCAGTAGAGCATCTCCTTCTCGGGACGCTTGGAGCCGACCTTTCCCGCCGCCAGCATGGGGTTCTGGGGCAAGCGGTAGAAGCGGACGGCGTGGTTGAAAATGGCTGAGAACTGGTTGCAGATGGTGTGGAGATAGCTCTGCGACAGGCCCTGCTCAAGGAGCCAATTCTCCCAACGCACAACGTCTGCGGCCTTGACGTCGCAAAGGCGCATCTTACCGAAGACCGGGAGGATGTACTTGTCGATGATGGCATCCTTGGTGAGCTTGGTTCCAACGCGCAGCCGAGGGTAGACGTCGCGGGTGTACATGGTCTTGACGAAGGCCTCGACGGTGATCTCGACGCGCTCGTTGCAGGACGCGAGGAAGTTGCGCTCCCAAGCGACGGCCTCCTTCTTGGAAGCGAATCCGCGCTTCGTCTTTTTGTGGCGCTCGCCTAAAGAGTTGCGGTACCAAGCCTCGACCGTCCAGGTCCCGCGCTTCTTGTCTCGGTTAACTGACATGGGCCATCGCCGCCCTCTGCTTGGAAGGGGCGGAGAGAAGCCGTGCCTCGAAGTACGAGCGCTGAACCTTCCCGGGGATGGTCATGATTCCCTGAGCTGCAAGTTCTGCATTCAAGGTCTTAATCAGCTTGAACGCATAAGACTTGCTCATGCCCGTGATCTCGGCAACCTCCTCCGCGCCGATAAGCTGACGTGTCATATGTAGTCTCCTTTCCAGAGCGGGGCACCGATTGCCCCTCGTCTTGATTATGTCCAAAAAACGTATGACCTACTACGGAAAGTGTAATTTTGCAGATTAAGTCATATCTCCTACATTTTTTGTATGCATGAGATTTCGCATGTAGACTTGAGAACAGTATTTCTTCGGAGGTGTATCTGGATGACTGCCGTCGATCGCATCGGTGCTGCCAAAGAGACCCTGACGTCATTTGTGGCCGATAGGGAGTGGGAACAAACGAGCAAGCGCTGGGGAAGGCTACGGCTGTCCGAGAAACTGCTCCGCCTCCGTTCGGCGCGAAAATGGACACGAAAGGTCGCCGCTCAGGCGGCAGGCATTTCGGAGTCGGCCTTGAGGAACTACGAGCTCATGAAGTCTGCCCCGAAGGAAGAGCATTTGGAGGGGCTTGCGAACGCCTATGGCATACGGGCTGAGGCGCTCCATTTTTATGATTTCAACGATACTGACCTGATTGCTCAGGCTTTTTTCCAATTTGCCGCGACATATGGGTTCGAGCCTGTTGCAAACGAGCGCTATTCAGCGCTCAAGCCGACTTCGCCTTTCATGGAGTCTTTTCTAAAGAAGTGGGCAGCTCAGTATGCTCAAATTGAGAGCGACTCCGATCGAGACGACTATGAAAGATGGAAGGACAACTTCTCAGCCGACTTTGATCCGTCCCAGTTCCCCCTCCGATACGAATATGATCCACGAGATTCTTGGGTGCCGATTACGCCTTGGCAAAATAGGATGCAGTCCAAGAAGCTGCCCGAGCTAAGGGCGCGGTGTACCCCTGCAAAGACCCAGCTGGATTTGGCCCGAGAGGCTGATCTCTCCCTCGCAACGCTACGTTCGTATGAACAGGGGGCTAGGGTGCCGAAATATGCGGCGCTTCAAAAACTGTCCAGCGCTCTTGAGGTGAAGAGGGGAGCGCTTGTATTTACCGATTTCGGTAGTCCTGTTCAAGCTGCTCATGCGCTATTTCAGCTCTCGGCTTCATATGGATTGATTCCGCTTCAACTGGAAGAGGGGCCGGCGCTTCTAGCGAGAGCGCCTGTTCCCGACTCTTTTCTTTTTGAATGGGCGAAGAGGTACGAAACGCGCGTGAAGCAGGCCGATGAATACGACGAGTGGCTTGATCAGTTCGACTATTTCGAGCACGATAAGTCCGATGGCTATGTCGAGAAGTTCCGGCAGCATGAGATACGCCAACCGAACGGTTCATCGCTTATTGACGGCTATGTCTATAGCGATTTCTGTCCCTTTGACGAGCGATTTAAGAAGGGGTATGCCCTGCCCTAATTGTGGTCAGATTAGCCGGCGTGAGGACCAAATGAGTATCAAACGGCGATGGGAGAATGCCTGATAGAACGGACTGAGGTAAAACGAGCGCCTCATTTACCTGCGGCACCCGTTATCGAGTGGGAGTAGGCTGACAGGGTTCTGACCTGCACTTTTGGGTGCCGCACTGTGACGCTGAGTTTTGTTTCGTACGAGAGTCACGGCAAAGCCGCCAGCGACATTGGTGAGTAAATACGGTAACCGAGCCTCCGTTCCCAGGTTGGGACGGAGGCTTTTTCTTTGCCGTTTTACTCCCTTTCACCTGCGATTTCGCGATTTACTCCCCGTGTTTCAAGATGGAAGCGTTTGGTTGCGAGGCACGCCGGTGCGAGGGCCTGAGTCGTCAGGCCCCGCACAGGGGGACCGCGATGGTGGCCACCGCGCCGCCCGAGGGGCTGTTGGCGAGCGAGACGGAGCCCCCGTGGGCGCTCGCGGCCTCGGAGGCGGCGTGGAGGCCGAGCCCGTAGTGGCGGCCTCCGTCGCGCGAGGAGCGGGAGGAGTCGTCTGTGAAGAGGCGCTCGCAGCCGCGTTCGAGGGCGGCGGGAGAGAAGCCCGGTCCGTCGTCGGACACCTCGATGACGAGGTGTGCCAGGCCGCAGACGAGGTGCACCGCCGTGAGCGGGGAGCGCGCCAGGCGCAGGGCCTCGGAGAGCAGGGCCCGCGCGAGAGTCATGCGCGGCGTCGGGTCGGAGAGTCGTGTCATGGCCATCACCTCTCCTCGGAGCGCGCGAACCAGGCCGCGCCCGCCGCCGTGAGCGCGGCGAACGCGAGCGCGCAGACCGCAAGGCCCGCCAGTGTGAGCATGCCGTCCGCCGCGAGCGCCCCGCCGAGCGCCATGTCCGCCGCGAGTGGCTCGCCGCTCGGCAGCACGGGGATGAAGCTCGTGGGGATGACCATGCTCGCCGACGGCGGAAAGAGCTGCGGCAGCGGCACCAACGACCAGGCGAACCCACCCACGAGCTGCGCGACGAGCGGGCAGAAAATGCCCGCGAGCATGCCGAGCCGCGCCGTGAGGAAGAGCCCTGCGGGGATCATCCACGCCGCGGTCACCGTGTTGACGAGCGCGCAGAGGAGCATCGTGAGCGTGCCCGCGACCGTGAGGCCCTGCGAGGAGAACGCCGATCCCGCGAGGTAGATGCCGAAGACCACGAGGTTCGAGAGCGCGCAGAGCGCGAGGCACCAGAGCGCCTTGGCCCACCAGGCGCTCCTAAGCGAGAGGCCCAGGCCCAGAAGCCCCCGCATCCGCGTGCGCGCGTCCGCCCGCGCGACGCACGCCACCACGAGCGAGAGAGCCACGGGCAGGAAGAGCGCGTACCAGTAGTTCCACGCGCTGAAGATCTGCACGCCCCGGTAGGGCATCGCGCCGAGCAGCGGCATCGGCAGTGCCATGAGCACGGCCAGGCGAACCGGTGCCGCGTGGTGCGACTTCAGGGCCTCGGCGCGCAGGCATGCGAGCAGGCCGCCTTTCTCGCCCGTCATGCCGCCACCTCCCCGCTCGCTCGTCGCCCCTCCCGGCAGACGCTCATGAAGAGTTCCTCGAGGTCCTGCCCAGGTCGAAGCGCATCCTCGTAGGCGAGGCGCCCCCCGTAGATGATGCCGATGGTGTCCGCCATCTGCTGCACCTCGGAGAGGATGTGGCTCGAGACGATCACCGTCGTGCCCGCCGCCGCGAAGCCGCGGATCTGGTCGCGCAGCTCCTCGATGCCGATGGGGTCGAGGCCGTTGGTGGGCTCGTCGAGCACGAGCAGGCGTGGCCGGGCGATCAGCGCCAGCGCGAGCCCCAGGCGCTGCCGCATGCCCATCGAGAAGCGCCCGGCGCGCTTCTTCCCGGTGTCCGCGAGGTCCACGGCGGCGAGCACCTCATCTATGCGGCTCTCGGGAAGGCCCAGCAGCGTGGTGCGCACGCGCAGGTTCTCGCGCGCGGTGAGGTTGGGGTAGAGCGGCGCCTCCTCGATGAGGCTGCCGATTGCGTAGAGGTCCTCGCGGCGCCAGGCGTGCCCGGCAAAGAGGATCTCCCCGGCCGTCGGCCGCAGCATCCCGCAGATCATCTTGAGCGTTGTCGACTTGCCGGCGCCGTTGGGGCCGAGCAGCCCGTACACCTCGCCCTCGCGGATATGAAGGCTCACGTCGGCCACGGCGTCCTGCGCCTGGTCGCCGCGGCCGAGGCGCTTGGTGAGACCGCGCGTCTCGAGCATGTAACCCATGGGTTCGTCCTTTCTCTTCCGGGCGCGCGGGCCGAGTCGCCGTGCCCGCGCGCCTTGCCTTTCGGGTTCACCATCCATGGTGGGGCGCGTTTCTAACGAAGCCGTAACGGCCGTTGGGCTCTTTTGGCGCCAGCCCTTCTCGACCCGTACGTCACTCATGGTATGTTTATCGCGATAACAAGGACGGAGGTGCCCGTGGCACGCAATAAGTACCCGGAGGAGACGGTCGAGAAGATCAGGGGTGACGGCCCGGCGAGTGTTATTTTGCGAGCTAGGCGCATCGAAAGCGACCTTTCGTGGTATAAACTACTTGCCGGAAGCCGCGGCTTTCAGAGTACGGCTTACGTGTACGTTTAACCTCCGTGGGCGACGGGGTGCCGCAAGGCGTAGAATATCGCCCACCTGTAGGGGCCTGCAGCGATGCGGGCCCCGCTTCGTATGAGGGAGCACAACCGATGAAGATCGTATCCATCTCCCAGGACTTCTTCGACCTCGTCGAGGGCGACCGTGAGCTCATGCTTAAGCACAATCGCCCCTGCATCGTGGTGGTGAGGCTGCGTTTTCGCGGAAAGCGCAGGGACTTCGCCGTGCCGCTGCGTTCCAACATCGCCCCTAACGTGCCCAAAGACCAGTACTTTGCGTTGCCACCCCGCCCCACGACGCGCCCCGGCTGCCGCCACGGCATCCACTACATCAAGATGTTCCCCATAACCAAGGCCTACCAGCGCCGCTTCAGGACCGAGGGCTCGGCCTACTACGAGACGCTCCAGCGCATCATCGATGGCAACACCAAGCGCATTGTCTCCGAGTGCCAGGCATACCTCGACCGCTACGAGCGCGAGGGAAGGCCTCGCTTTGCCGTCGACATCGACCGCATCGTGGGACTGCTGGAGGGCGAGAAGTAGGGCATCTCGGCTCAGTCTCGAGCCATGCGGAGTCGCTCCGCATTTTTGAACGCCGCGTGTGCGTCCCAAATACTTGAGAAACAAGCTGTGAAGTGCGGTGGCGCGCCCGTGCCCGTGCATAGCCGTCACCATCAGCGTCTACGCGGCGTCGGCTTCAAGTGGAACTGGCGCCGCTGCTGTATATGGTTTGCCTTGCTGCAAATAGCGATCAATGCCCGCGATGTTTCTGCTTGCGCTTCAGTTTTCTCTGTTCGTAGCGCGCATCAGCCTTTTCCACACGGCGTCGGCTTCTTGCTTGAGCCGACTCCCGCTTCATCGCTTCCCGCTGTGCCGCGAGCGCCTGTTGTGCCTTGGTGCTCACCGCGGGCCGTTTAAGGGCTTTCGCTGCCTCGCGAGCGCGCCGCTTGGGGTTCTTCGCGGGTTTGCTCGTCTCGACCGGGTCGTCACCGAAGAACGAG
>JAIHVJ010000350.1 GCA_022720335.1 Collinsella sp. | reverse complement strand
GCGGCCATGTCGAGCGCGGTGATGCCCGCCTTCGTCTGGGCGTTGACGTCGGCGCCGAGTTCGATGAGGCGCTTCATCATGGAGGTGCGGCCTTCGGTGGCGGCGTAGTGGAGCGGCGTCCAACCGCGGGTCTTGTTGACCTTCGCACCGAGCTTGAGCAGCCTGTCGAATTCAGCCTCGCGGCCCTTGATCACCGCAAGCATGAGCGGCGTCTCGCCGTGGCGGTTCTCCATGTTGACGTCAATGCCCTGGGCGTCGAGCAGCACGCGGGCGAGATCCCACGACTCGCTGCGCAGGGCCCAGGTGAGCGGCGTGTCGCCGTTTTCGAGCACGATGTTGGGCGTGATGCCCGTGGAGAGAAGGCGCCTGACGTCGGCGGCGTTGCCGGCGGCGATCGCCTGCCGGCCGAGCGCGTGCTGTGCGAAGAGATCGGCGTTTCGCGTACGGCGTTGCGCGCTGGTATCACGCGGCTCATCTCGTGTGGAACGCTCGAGAGCCGTCGCGGATCGGGTACGTATGTGTGTCCTCCTAAGCCGCTGAACATCTTCCAGGAAACGTATAACTTTTCCGATGCTGTGCGGACTGCCGGCCTGCACCCCTCTTCTCGTCTGGTTTCCACCGGGACCATCGAGGCGGATGAGGCGCTTGCCGACAAGCTTGGGGTGGCTGTAGGCGCTCCCTTGCTCCGCATGCAGCGCGTTCGACTTATTGAGGGCGAGCCGGCGTCAATCGAGACCGCTCACGTTAACCTGTCCCTGTGTCCCGCGCTTCCCGATCACGATTTTGAGTGTGAGAGCCTTTACGATGTCCTGCTCAAAGAAGGTGGCGTGCGTGTTGAGCATGGACGTGAGCATATTTCCATCTCGCGTTTGAACGCCGAAGAGGCCGAGTTGCTCCAGCAAGAAGAGGGAACGCCGGTGTTCTATGAGAGCACGATCGAATTTGATAAGGACATGCGTTTTGTGGAGCATTGCAAATCGGTGATTTTGCCCACAAAGTTCCGCTTTGCCGATAACGGCGAAGAGAACGGCATGAGGAGCGTGGCAGGTGAACAATGGCTGAAACAGTAGTTGCCACCCCGGTTTATATGCGCATTCGACGCCGCATCGAGGAGCGTATCGAGCGCGGTATATATCCCACGGGTTCCATGATTCCGTCCGAAAAAGACCTCGCCGAGGAATTTGGTACGACACGCCTGACCATCCGAAGCGCTGTCGATGAGCTGGTGCGGCGCGGGCAGATTCGACGCGTCCGCGGAAAGGGCGCGTTTGTGGCGCAGAAAGTGCCCGTTGCCTACGAGCGAACAGGAGGCTTTCGCGAGTCGGTTCGTGCTTCGGGCGGCGAGCCGTCCGTCCGCATCCTCGCGCGTACCAAGCGTTATGCGGGCCCATATTATGCCAACCTG
>JAIHVJ010000349.1 GCA_022720335.1 Collinsella sp. | reverse complement strand
GCCATAAAGGAGGCATACATGCTTTGGAGTAATGCCCAACTTGACGACGGCACTGGTCGTGTTGCCCAGGAAGATCCTCCAATTGCGCGCGATGCAAATTTCACATTGCCTATTTCGCTCGATGGCGGCCCGTCGATCGACGAGGCCGTTCGGCTGACCATCGCGGACATGCCCAATGCGCTCAGGCTGTTGGAGAACTCATGATGGCGGTCGCACCGCGGTGCGCGGATCCTTTTGTGCCGCTCGTGCTCGACGATGCCGATCGCTCAAGGCCATGGCCGCGGCCGTGATGCGTCTACACAGCACACTGATGACGGTCGGGCGCTGCTATACGACCGACGCCACAGGCGATCGGGCTGCGCTCGAACTTGGGCGCGTCGAGTCCGTACTTTCGGGTGCGTTCTGCACGATATTCGGCCAATCGCCGGCCGATCGATTCACGGACATCTTTGACCAGGTCACCTACATGGCCGAGCACATGGTCAAGGACCACATCTTCGAGGACGGCAACAAGCGCACCAGCCTTGTCTTTGCGCTGTCCGTCCTTAGGCTCGCCGGCGTTCCGGTCGTGCTTTCCGATGCCCCCGAGCCCAAGGACAACCGGTACTACGCCTGGATCCAGGACCTCGTTTCTGGCACTCGCACTCGCGCCGTACTCGCCGACGAGTTCCGGCACAATTGCGTTGTGCGTCCCCATAGCGCGTCGCACGTATAGAATCTAACCATTCGCACGCCGGCTTTTTAATGGATTGGACGCCACATGGAGATCCCCAGCACCCTGTGCAGCAATGTATACGACTTTGCATTTTGCCCCGAACCTTGCTATGACCGTCTGGCCGACCTCGCCGACCCCGAGGACTGGGGTCCCGGCAACCGTATCCTCAAAAACTACCTGTCCTTCTCGTTTAGTCGCGCTGTGTTTCTGACCGAGCGCGATGTGGACCAAACCGCGCCGTCCAACTTGCCATTGGTGTTCGACGACGACCGCTGCCTGTTCAACACCGGTCTGTACACGCGCCGCTACGAGACCATCTACGGCCTGTTTGAGCCCAACACCAAGCCCGACGCGCGCCAGCGTTGGTTTTTGAAGGGCTTCTTTAAGGAAAGCGATCCCATGCTGGTCTCGTTTGAGTACCTGCCGTGCCCCGTGCACTTTGCCGAGGATCCCTCCGAACTGGTCTTTGACTACCGCCTGCCCATCCGCTCCAACATCGATCACATTTTGGGCGACGAGGAGAACCTCACGCGAATTCCCGCCAGCCTGATGGGGGAGGACAACTCGCTGCTGCTGCGCCGCGCCTTCGAGGGCGCCGTCGTCGAGGCCGCCCGACGCGCCGCCGCCAACTACACGCTCGCGGTGCCGCAGTTTTACGGCGGTCGAATCCAGCTGTTGCTACCGCTGTGCCT
>JAIHVJ010000348.1 GCA_022720335.1 Collinsella sp. | reverse complement strand
GGGGGTGTTCCTATAGTTTTGTCAACTGGGCAATGCTGTTTTCGAGATTGAATCGCGACATGCTAACGCCAGGCCTTTCGGCCGATGGGCTCCAATCTGTTCGGAGCGCTTCGACTAGGCGGCGTAGGGCACCCTGTCCCGCATGATCGCGTAGATGACCTTCAGCCTCTTTCGTGCCAGCGCCTTGAGCGCCTTGCCGTGCGGCATGCCCCGCTCTCGGCACCTAGCGTAGTAATCGCCCCATCTTCCCTCTGTCCGGGTAAGGCAGTTGCACGAGAATATGAGCAGGTTCTTCAGCCTCTTGTTGCCTTGGCGCGATGCCGTCACCGAGGAGATCGAGGTCCCCGACTGGCGGTTGCGCGGCGCCAGGCCGCAGTACGACGCGAGCCTGTCGTGGCTTGGGAAGTCTTCGATATCTATGGAGATCGCGAGCTCGGAAGCGGTTTTGGGGCCGATCCCCGGCACCGTCAGGAGGCATCGGTAGGTATCGTCGCCCTCGAGGAGGGCGGATATCTCCGCCGTGATCACATCGATCTCCGCCGAGTTCTCGGAGATCCTGCGCGCGAGCAGCCTCACCGCCCGGTCCTCGGCGGCGATGGCCGCCGCGTCCGGCCTTGTCGAGGAGGCCGTCGAGCGGACGAGGGCCTCGATCTTGCCGCGCGCCGCCCCGCGCGTGAGCGCCGCCGCCCTGCGGGGCCCGGCGTCGGCCACCGACCAGGCCCCGCCGAGGGATGCCATGAGCCTCAGCTGGGGACCGTCGGACAGGTCGACCAACGCCTCGAAGGCGGGGCACGATTCCAGCAGGATGCTGCGCAGCCGGTTCTTGCTCCTGGTGTTTTCGCAGGTCAGGAAGTTTCTCTGGGCGGCCAGCGCCCTCGCCGCCGCGACCGTCGGGCCCGGATCCCCGACCGGCAGGAGTGCGTCGGGGATGCCCAGCGCCGTCTTCGCGATAACCATTGCGTCCCGCTCGTCGGTCTTGGCGTCGCCGGCGAAGAGCCTGGCGGCCCCGTGTGCCGCGAGTCCCGGCAGGTACGCCGCCGACATCCCGGCCGCCTTGGCGCGGGCGAGCGCGAGGGCGCCTATGTTGCGCGACTGGTCGACGACCACGAGCGCGTCGGGGAAGCGGCCGAACAGCGAGTCCAGATCGCCCTCCCTGTTCGCGACGGGGGCGCTCAGCAGTATCTCGCCGTCCCGGGTCGCGACGCATGCCCAATGGGACAATTTCCCGACATCGAGCCCGATGACGGCTTCCGGCATTCTAGGTGGTGCCACGGTGTTATCCTCCAATCGGTAGGCCGATCGGAACCCCTCCCTGCGACACCCACATTACCTGGCCGTGGCGCTTGCGCCCGGCAGTTTCCTATCAGTCGTCCGGAGCGGCGAGCGCCCCCGGTGGCAACACCCCCCGGGCCC
>JAIHVJ010000347.1 GCA_022720335.1 Collinsella sp. | reverse complement strand
TAGTTCCGATCTGGGGCATCAACCAGCCCATCCAGGAACTATTCCACCGCAACTTCGTTTTTGATGCCCCGCCCGGAAACTGCGCCCCAGTTTTGCCTTTCAAGGTGGGACGCAGTTTCCCATAGGGCCTCGACTGGGAAAGCGCGTCCCGTTTCGAGCGGGGATTCCGGGATGCATTTTCCGTAAGAGGCCTGTTTGGGAAACCATATCCCGTTTCGAGCCGGAATTCTGGGATGTAGTTTCCCCGAGAGGCCTCATCGGGAAACTATGGCCCTGAACTCTCCTGCCTGTCCCCATTGCGCCAATTTGCTGATTGAACATCGTTGTGTGTTCGCGCTATCATGCATGGTTAAATTGGTTAGCCGTGGCAAACGGTTAGCCAAGGTGAACATAAATGCAACGCCCTGTGGGCGCCGGGGGAGGAACACGGACGTGAAGCTCGATACGCTCGAGATTGGAAAGGACGCCGTCGTCGCATCGGTAACATCGGACGATCAGGCGCTCCGACAGCATATTTTGGACATGGGGCTAACGCCGGGCACCGAAGTCACCATGATGAAGTACGCCCCCATGGGCGACCCGCTCGAGATTCGCCTGCGTGGCTACGAGTTGACGCTGCGCAAGGACGACGCGGCGCGCATCGAGCTCGTCGACGTACACGACACCGATACGGGCCCGCGCGTCAACGCCGCGATTGGCACGACGGAGCACCCGGCCCTGGGCGAGGGGACGTATTCGCCTCGCGCGGCCAAGACGGCCGTGCCCGAGGGCGCGCCGTTGCACTTTGCCCTCGCCGGCAACCAGAACTGCGGCAAGACAACGCTGTTCAACCAACTCACGGGTTCCAACCAGCACGTCGGCAATTTTCCCGGCGTGACGGTCGACCGCAAGGACGGCACCATCCGCAACCACCCCGAGGCGAGCGTTACCGACCTGCCCGGCATCTATTCGCTCTCGCCATACACGGGCGAAGAGATCGTTAGCCGCCAGTTTATCCTGGACGAAGCCCCCGACGCCATCATTGACATCATCGATGCCACCAACATCGAGCGTAACCTGTACCTGACGCTGCAGCTCATGGAGCTCGACCGCCCCATGGTCATCGCGCTCAACATGATGGACGAGGTAACGGCCAACGGTGGCGCCGTGGACGTCAACTTGCTCGAGAGCCTGTTGGGTGTGCCGGTCGTTCCCATCAGCGCTGCCCGCAACGAGGGTATTGGCGAGCTGGTGGATCACGCTCTGCATGTGGCGCGGTTTCGCGAGCGTCCCGGCCGCCTGGACTTCTGCGCGCCCGATGGCCCGGACGGCGGCGCGTTGCACCGCTGTATCCACGGCATCGCCAACCTGATCGAGGACCATGCCGTGACGGCACACATCCCGGTGCGTTTTGCGGCGACCAAGCTGGTTGAGGGCGACGAG
>JAIHVJ010000346.1 GCA_022720335.1 Collinsella sp. | reverse complement strand
TCCAGTCGCCGCCCGGCGCGTGCTACATCACGAGGCCTCCGGCGACCACGAGCCCATGGATATGCTCTCCTTGCAGGCCTGCGATGATTCCGCCGGTGCATATGATGCTAGGTCGCTGTTCCGGCACTGCGCAAACGTATTGGCCTTTGTGCCCCTTTTGGCAACTTTAGCATGACTATAGGTTAAACCAACCCACAGTCATGAGCACAGTAGCGTAGTACTATACTAATTACTTAACATGCTCATATATTTCTACCTGCAACTTAGAATAACTTAATGTAGTCACATGTTAATGTGATAATATATGACTATGCTATTTCAGAAAGGGGAGGACATGGCGACGAACATCCTGCTAGTCAATCAGAAGGGCGGCGTCGGCAAGACGACGTTCGCCGACGAGATCGCCTGGGGTCTCGAGCGCCGCGGCCACAAAGTCGGATTCGGCAATCTCGACCCTCAGGGCGGCGCGAACCACGAGAAGAACCTGCTCAACGACGAGAACGCCGTAAACGTCATCGACACGCCGGGTTTCCTGAGTGACGAGACGGCCACGTACGCGAAAAACGCCGACATCGCGATCATCCCGGTCCAGCCAGGCACCCTCGGCCTAAAGCCGATGAAACGCACGATCAAGGTCATCACCGAGGCCAATCCCGATTTGTCCTTCGCAATCATCGTCAACAACTTCGCGGCAAACCAGACGGTCGACCGCCAGTTCCTCGAACTACTCGAAGCCGATGACTTGCCCGTGCTGGGCACCGTTCCGACCGCAGCGGCCTTCAAGCAGGGCGCGGCCCTGGGCAAGCCCGTGTACGAAATCGCGAAGAGCGGCAAGGCAGCCCTGGCAATCGAAAACATCCTGGACGAGATCGAGGAGGTCCTGTAATGGCCGGAAAGTTCAAGAAATCGACCTCCTATTTCGACGTCGCCGCGGAGAAGGCCGAGGAGAGGCAGCAGAAAATCGTTGAGAGCGCATCTGAGTCCCAGAAAACGGCTCCGCAGGTACGGAAAGCCGGGCGCCCCAAAAAAGGCGCTGAAGGGGCATCTGAGAGGCTTGTACAGCTGTCTGTCTACGTTCCCGAGAGCCATCGCAAGCGCTTGAAGCAGGCCGCACTCGAGGAGGACAAGTCCGTTTCCGACATCGCACGTGAGCTGTTCGACGAGTACCTTGCCGAAAACGGGTTTTAACGAAGAGGGCGGCGTGACGTTCTTAACGTTGTGACAAAATGGAAGCCCAAGAGGATCAGGACAGGGGTATCGAAAGGTGCTCCTGTCTCTTTTTAGGCCACTGAGAGCCGATTTAAGACCTCGTTTTATATAGCAATGAGGAACGGTCAAACCCCACCAATAAGTCGTCATATTTTCAATTCTGTGACCTTCTAGCGGTATTCTGTGCAAGGTTGACTGAATACCGGTATCCCGATCG
>JAIHVJ010000345.1 GCA_022720335.1 Collinsella sp. | reverse complement strand
TCTTCTTTGTGTACGGCGGCGTGATCTTCTCCATGCTCACGGCTGTCATCTACTCCATTAAGGGCGGAGCGGCCATTAAACAGGCTCTCGCGCATCCCGAGGACGAGGACATCGACTTTCTGAACCCTGAAATCGAAGACTGATTCGTTGGGGTATGATTACGTACGGTTCATTATTTGCGGCACGTCCGCGATAAGTTAGGGGTTGTCATGGACAACATGGTTAACAATATGCCTCAGAATGATAAGACTGCTGACGCTACCTGCGTATTCCGCGTGCCTTCAAGCGACGTCACCGTTCCCGACCTCATGGCCAACGTGCGCATCACCGCCCCCGTTCTGTCCATCGTCAAGGGTCCGCAGACGGGTGCCGCTTTTGAGCTCGAGGACGACGTGACCACCATCGGCCGCGATCCCGCGAACGGCATCTTCCTCAACGACATGACTGTTTCGCGCAGCCACGCGCGCATTATTCGCGAGGGCCTCGGCGCTCGCATCGAGGACTTGGGATCGCTCAATGGCACCTGGGTCGACGGTGCCATCGTCAATGCAGCCCCGCTGCACGACGGTTCTTCCGTTCAGATCGGTACGTTTACGCTCATCTACCACGAGAGCACGCCGGAGCGCATCGAAACCGGTGAGTAGGGCATGGCCGAACGCAACTATCTGAGTATCGGCCAAGTCGTCAACCTACTTCGAGGCGCATACCCCGATCTTTCGAACTCAAAAATAAGATTTCTAGAGGATGAGGGGCTCATTACCCCTCATCGTACGCCTAAGGGATACCGTCAGTACTCCAAGGAGGACGTTGATCGCCTGGAGGTCATTCTGCACTTGCAGAAGACTCGCTACATGCCGCTCAACGTGATTAAGCAGCGCTTGGAAAACGCCACGGACCTGTCAACGCTCGCCTACGAGGTGGGCTTGCTGTCCGATGTTCCGCTCAAGACGGAGCCCAAGGAGACTAAGCAAAAGCTGCATCCCATCGAGACCATTCCCGATATGCTGGGCGTCGAGATTTCGTTTATCCGCTCGCTCGCCGAAAACGACCTCATTCGCATCATCAAAAGCCCGCAGAACCGCGAGCTCGTCGATGGTTGCGATTTTCCGATCATCCGTTACTGCTCCGAGCTGTCGCGCTTCCATATCGAGCCACGCAACCTGCGTCAGTACGTGTCTTCCGCCAACCGCGAGTCCTCGATGTTTGAGCAGGTGCTCGTGAGCATGCTCGGCATGGACACCTCCGATGACGAGCGCGACGCCAAGCTCGAGCGTGCGTTTAAGAAGCTTCACGACCTGACGGAGGGCGTGCACACCGCGCTGCTCAAGAACCGCGTTTTTGAGTCGCTCAACGCCGTGGTCGAAGACGCCGACATCGATGCACTCGATGAGGAGATCGCGCGTTCCGAATCCACCAAGGCTAAAAG
>JAIHVJ010000344.1 GCA_022720335.1 Collinsella sp. | reverse complement strand
AAGGGCTCTTGGCAGGCAATAGTTTGCATCTATCTATATCACCCCAGTGATAGTTATTGGTACACTATCGCTGGGGTGATATTTTTGTTTGGAGGTCGATATGGAGCTTTGGCACGGGTCGGAGGTTGTTGTCGAGCATCCGTCGTTGGGTAAATGCAGACAATTCAATGACTATGGGTGTGGGTTTTATTGCACGCCACATGAGGAAATGGCAATGGAGTGGGCATGTCGGACCGAGTCCGATGGTATCGCGAATCGATATGAGCTCGATATGGATGGCCTTGCGGTCTTAGACTTGGAGTCCGGGGAGTTTTCAATTCTCAATTGGCTTGCGATTTTGGCTAACAATAGGGAGTTCAATGTTTCGACACCGCTGGCGCGCGAAGGACTTCGCTATCTGCTGGATAACTGCCTGATTGATATTTCTCCCTATGACGTAATTCGAGGTTATCGCGCCGACGATTCCTACTTTTCGTTTGCAAGACAGTTCGTTAACGGCATGATCTCGCTTAGGCAGCTGCAACTCATTATGCGTTTGGGCGATTTGGGCATCCAATACGCTCTTATGAGTGAGCGTGCGTTTTCAGCAATCAGATTCCACGAATGGAGGCAGGCGTTGGGATCTGAGTATTATCCCAAGCGCTTTAAGCGAGAGCAGAACGCGCGGCGCAAGTACCTGGAAACTGTGAATGGATTCGACTCTGAGGGTGTCTACATAAGGGATTTAATGACAGGGAGGATTGATTTAGATGATCCAAGAGTTGACGAATTGTGGACCGAGTAGAACATATCCCATCTATTACCTTGAGGATGCAATGAGCAACCTCGGCGACTGCTTTGACTATGCCGTGAACGACTATGGAGCGGAAGGGTCCGAGGTCGCTGAACTCTTTTGCCTGTGCGGCGTAGCCCGTGAGTTTGAGCGTGGCAACGCATGGGTCGTATCGGGAAAATCGGGCGTTGAGCTATTCGCGCTTATCGCCGAAAGGTCGGGCTACCAATCAAGGCCGATGCCAAATCGAACCTACCGATTCGAAAAGACACCGGAATATTGGACAGGCTGGATATTGGCATACCTTCAGTGGCGCTTAGGAGAGTCTTTCGAAGACCTGCTGCATATCGTTCCGTTTGACGCACTGCGCAGTCTGTACTATCCCTGGCACGAAGCCTCGGAGGAACGCGTGGCTCGCCTCGTCTGCGATATGGCGAAAAAAGCGTCCAGGCAAACCAAACTTGCGTTAGCAAGAAAGAAGCTTAAGAAAACCCAACAAGACCTAGCATACGAATCGGGTGTGTCACTCCGCTCAATCCAAATGTACGAGCAGCGCCAGAGAAACATCAATGAAGCCTCGGTAACAAGCGTACGAGCCATAGCAAAAGCCCTCC
Source organism: Collinsella sp. (assembly GCA_022720335.1). Lineage (GTDB taxonomy): Bacteria > Actinomycetota > Coriobacteriia > Coriobacteriales > Coriobacteriaceae > Collinsella. The sequence continues at coordinate 41 of JAIHVJ010000344.1, read as the reverse complement.
ACTGCAACATCGAGGACCTCCTAGAACCAGTCTTCGAATAC
>JAIHVJ010000343.1 GCA_022720335.1 Collinsella sp. | reverse complement strand
TAGTGAGAGGGGAGCGTGTATGAGCTGGCGAGGCGATATTGCGATGGGGAAGTACGGAAAACTGCCGTGTGCCCTTATAGAGAACAATATGTTTTCGAGCGTAGAGGTTGATTGCGGGTCGTTTGTCGTCACCTGCCCTTGCTGCGGCTCGCAAATACCGTGTCTCGATATTCGGTTTATCGATGCGCGCGACAGACTCAGCGACGAAGTGAGAAAACGGACAGGCGTTCATATGCCGGTGTATCCGGAGAAATGCCCTGTTTGTGGCCTCGATATCGTGTACGACGCCGGCGACGAGGGATAGGTGATGCGGAGGAGCTGGCTGTGAAGGCTTCTCTGTATCTACAAATAAACCCCCTCACCGAGTTGCCTGTGGAACTCGGCGTGATGGTCGCGTGCCCAGGTAAAGAGCGCCTGGTCAAAGTCGGTGCGCGTGGCCGGGACGCCAAAGACGCCGGAAACTTCGACGCGCACAAACTCCAGTGCCGGCAGCTTGTTGATGGCAGTGAGGGCAAACGGGGACGAGGGCTCCTCGAACAGATAGCGGCTGCCTTGCAGCGCGTCGCAACTGGTGCACGTGTTGCCGAGCGACGGGGCTTTGGAGGCTCGCGCGCCTACGGGCTTGTAGCCGCAGCGCTTATGAAGGTAGTCACGGATCTCGCCCGGCACGCAGCCAAGAGCGGGCACGATGGCGAGTGCGTTGGCGTTGACCGTGTCGATGGCAATGTGTCCGGCTTCGTTGGGCGCGTGCGCGATGACGATGCTCTCGTCGTTATCGGTTCGATAGGGAATGCCGAAGGCCGCGACCGAGGTCTCTTTGTGACACTTCCAGCACTTGCGCTTGCCCAGTACTAGATATATATACGGCGCTGAGGGGTCGGATCGGTCAACACCGGGCAGCCACTCGGCAAAGGGCTCGGGGTTGACGCCGCTGGGTACATACCAGATCTTCTTGGTCCGGTCCCATTTGGCGCCCAGCGCCTTGGCTTCTTCTTTGTGCGAAAAGGGGACATCGAGCTCGGTGCGCATGGCGGCTCCTTGGTGCTGCAGGTGCAAGTGGCTCAAGGATACCGCAGGGCACAGACATCGCGGCGTTTTGCTGAGAAGTTGCGGCTCGGATGGGTTCGAGACGTGTTGGTCTCGGCCTCGGTGACTATTGGGGCGGTTTTGATTGACTGCGGAGTCAGCCGGGATAGGCACTTGGGTCGCTGACGCGGTTTTGTGTATGGGCAGGGTGGTTGCTTGGGCGGTTGGAGCTGCCAGCTGATTTGGCGACATAAAACAAAACAGCCCAGAGGACATAGCCTCTGAGCTGCGAACATTTGGTGGGCGTTAGAAGATTTGAACTTCTGACCTCTTCCGTGTCAGGGAAACGCTCTCCCCCTGAGCTAAACGCCCGATCAAGGGTGCGCAAGCGCGCAAGGGATAATAT
>JAIHVJ010000342.1 GCA_022720335.1 Collinsella sp. | reverse complement strand
GGATCTGTCCGTCGGTGGGCTCGGTGTCCAGCACCCATTCACGCGAGCCGACCCAGCCAGCATCGATGGCTGCCTCTGAGCCGCGCATAAAATCTTCCTCGTCGACCGAGCAGATGAGCGAAAAGCCGCGGCGGGGCAGCGCGCCATCCGCCGCCACGCGCTCGAGCGTATGGACCAGTGCGGCAATGGCGCAGGCCAGGCCACTCTTCATGTCGCAGGCACCGCGGCCGTAGAGCTTGTCGTTACGCACAACCGCTCCGAGTGGCGGCGTGTTTGCGTCCCAGCCATCGCCCAAGGTAACGGTATCCATGTGGCAGATATAGACCAGCCGCGCCTCGTCGCTCAAACCGGGCACGGTGACCATGAGATTGCGGCGTCCGGTCAGCACCTCGAGTTCCTCAACCTGCACGGCATGGAGCACCGGATGGCTCAACCGCCCCAGTTGAGCCTCAACCAACGCTTTGATATAGCGTTCAATCTCGCCCTCATACGCACCTGGGTCGGAACTGTCGATCCGCACGAGTCCTTGCGTAAGCCGCCAAGCAAAATCTGAATCAACCATAGGCACCTCACAGATAGTTAGGTCAACATACAGATTGTATGCCAAGAAGCGGCTCGGTGCATTTAATGGAGCGCTCACAAAAACGGGGGCGCCTCTCGTGCGAAAGGCACCCCCGCGGGCATTCAATGTCAGTGACGGGCAGGCCACATGGGGAGCTGCCCGTCAGGTCAGTCGGCGCTACTTGATCACGCGCACGCGATACATCGACGGAATCTGCTTGAGCGCCTCGATGGTGCTGCTGTCCAGGTGCTCATCGGTGTCGAACATGGTGTAGGCGTTCTCGCCGGCGGACTCGTTGGTCATACGCTGCACGTTGGCGTTGTCTTTGGCCAGGATTGCCGTGATCTGGCCGATCATGTTGGGCACGTTGGCGTGCAGGCAGGCGATGCGGCTTGCGGCGCGCGCCTTGCCCATGCTGCAGGCAGGATAGTTGACGCTGTGCGCGATATTGCCGTTCTCCAGGTAATCCTTGAGCTCGCTGATGGCCATGTCGGCGCAGTTGGCCTCGGCTTCGCCGGTGCCGGCGCCCGAGTGCGTGGTGATAAACGTATTGGGCATCTTGACCGTCTTGGGCGTGGCGAAGTCGCAGCTAAACCAGCTGAGCTTGCCCTCGCGCAGGGCGGCGTCGACGGCGTCCTCGTCAATGATGGTTTCGCGTGCGTAGTTGATGAGCACGGCGTCGGGTGCCAGCAGGTTAATCTGCTCGGTGCTGATCATGCCGATGGTGTCGGCCTTGCTGGGCACGTGCACCGTGAGGTAATCGCAGCCGCGGCAGAGATCCTCGAGCGTGCCCACGCGCTGCACCTCGCGGCTCAGCACCCACGCGTGCTCGACGGAAATGAACGGATCGTAGCCGTAGACGTCCATGCCC
>JAIHVJ010000341.1 GCA_022720335.1 Collinsella sp. | reverse complement strand
GATCCGCACGATGGCGACGAGTAGGGCAAGGACGAGTAGGGGAGAGTTATGGCAGGCCTGTTCAACATCCTTAAGGTCACCGTCAGCGAGGACAAGATTTGCGCGCACGTGCTGGTGAACCCCGGTATGCCGCTCATGACCTCGGAGGATATCGAGGCCACGGCGCGCGTGTACTACCTGGTGCCCGCGATTGCCAAGCATCTGTGCCTGGGCGATTCGGGTCGCGAGTTCCAGGACTGCATGGGCCAGACCGAGCTTTGCCACCTGCTGGAGCACGTGACGGTCGAGCTCATGAATGAGACCGGTCTTGCCGGCAGCATCTCGTGCGGTCGCACGCGCGTGAGCGAGCATGACGAGCGTGTCTTTGAGGTTGAGCTTTCGTGTCCCGATGACGCGTTGGCCATCGGCGCGCTGTCGTCGGCGACCTTTATGATGGATTGGGCGTACCTGCACGCCGACCAGCCGGCCCCCGACGTGGAAGGCACGGTCGCTGGCCTGCGCAACCTGGTGCTGGGCATGCGCGCCGAGGCCGAGGGCAAGGACCCGCACGAGGCCGTTGCCGCTGCGAACGGCGAGGACGTGGCCGAGGATGCGCCCGAGGGCGATGCTCCTGCCGACGCCGACACTGAGCCCGTTGCCGAGGCGTCTGCCGAGCCCGAGTCTGCGGAGCCCCAAGGCGTCCCGAGCTTTGACGACGAGCCGCAGATGCCAATCGATACCGAGGGTGCGGTCGCCGAGAACCACGAGGCCCCCGCGGCCGTCTTTGGCGGTGCGGCAACGGCCCCGTCCGGCTCGGCGCACGAGGGCAACCTGCCGCTCGTCGATGGCGCCGGCGAGAACCCGGCCGCCACGGTCGCCATGCCGGCTATGCCGCAGGAGTAGGCTCACTCGCTTATCACCATCATGTACCTGCGCTTTTACCGTACGCAGATGAGCACGACGGCAAGTGTTGCGCTGCGGGTATAATGGACAGCATTCAAACGGTGGGCATCGAGGTGCCCGCAGGAGAGGAATGATCATGGGAAAGACTTTCAGCTTTGTCTCCGGTGCGCTCTTTGGTGCTGCCGCCGGCGCTATCATCGGCGTTGCTCTGGCCCCGCGCTCGGGTGCCGAGACCCGCGCCATGGCCGCCGATATCGCCAACGACGCCTGGGACAACATGCGTGACACCTACGAGCACAGTGCCGAGGAGGCTCGTGCCGCGGTCAACGACTTTGGTCCGATGGTCGACGCCAAGACCGATGACCTGCGCGCCAAGGTCGACCTGGCCCGCGAACGCATGGACCAGCTTCGCGAGCAGCTCAACGACGCCATCTCGGGCGGCAACGTGACGCCCGCCGCCGACGTCGTGGTCGAGAACGTCGCTGAGACCGACACCGAGGCCACGGAGCCCTCGACCGAGGCATAATGCGCGCAGGGGATTTTGTCGGCGTCAA
>JAIHVJ010000340.1 GCA_022720335.1 Collinsella sp. | reverse complement strand
GCAAAAGCCAGGAACGCCACCAGACCGCGCTTGGCTACGCCACGGGCAATCGCTCCATGACGACGCCACGAGGCGCGCTGGCACTCGTCCTCAAACATATCCATTTGTCTCCTATTGTCTGAACTTGGAGCATTGCCCAGCGGCTGCCCCACGTCATCGCGCATATCGCGCTTGAGTACCCCCATCGGGGTCCCCCTTCCCTCCAGAGCCCAACGCGTACCGGCAGCATGCGCCGCGGTCGCGTGCAAGATGGGAGGCGATCCGACTTAACCTTACCGACCCGGGCGCATCGTCCGATCTGCGATGCGAACATCCCGGGCCAAGAGGAATTACGGTTACTGGTACAGCCGGGGATTTACACCCCGATTCTCCCAAACGCGCAGGAAAACCGCGCATTCGTGCGTCTCCGCACCACCATCTAGGCCATCGATTATTACTGTCAGTATGGTAGCACGCAAAAGGGCCCCGCACACAGGCGAAGCCCAAGGTAAAAGCTATGGTTTGCGATAGGGAGGACTGTCGTCGGACCTTGCAAGAACAGCTCGTTTCAAAACTATGCCGGATTACGGGGCTGATTCAGCACTTCGCAACCATATCAACCATTTTCGAAAATCAACGACTCATCTACCTGCGGTTTTAAAAGCGCGAGGTAGCGCGCAGAGATGTGGTGTAAGAGGCGGGGCATGCCCCGCCTCTTCTCTTTCTTGAAAGGGAGGGGACACCGCCTAGAATTCGTCGTTGGAGTAATGAAGGTGACGAATGGAAGGAAAGGCGATGCCCCAAGAAGAGAGTGTACTGCGCCTCGGCCGCGACGAGGCCCTCGAGGCGGCGAGGCTTTGGCAGGAGTGCGGCGACGCGCGCGAGTTCGCGTGCAGGGTGCTGGGCGGCGTGATGAACGCGCTGATGGACTCCGAGGCCCAGCAGATGTGCGGCGCGGGCCGCAACGAGCGCAGCGACGGCAGGGAGAACAGCCGCAACGGCTACCGCCCCAGGTCGCTCAAGACCGCCGTGGGCGACGTGGAGCTCGAGATACCCAAGCTCAGGCACGGCACCTACTACCCCGAGGGCATGCTCGCGCGATGGTCGCGCGTCGACACATCGGTGGCCGCCATCGTGCAGGAGATGTACGTGTGCGGCGTGTCCACCCGCAAGGTCGAGCGCGTGGCGTCCAGGCTGGGCATATCCTCGCTGTCGAGCTCGGAGGTCTCGAGCCTCTGCTCCGACCTCGACGCCGAGGTGGCGGAGTTCCGCAGCCGCGACCTGTCGGGCACGCCGTGCTGCTACCTGTGGCTCGACGCCACCTACATGAGCTGCAGGGTCGGCTCGTCGGTCGTCTCGCAGGGCGTCGTGACCGCGAGGGCGGCATTCCTCGGCGGGCTGCGCGAGCGCGGGCTGGCCGGCGTCCGCCTCGTGGTCTCCGACAGCCACGCCGGGCTCGTGGCCGCCGTCTCGCGCCTGTTCCAGGGCTGCGCCTGGCAGCGCTGCGTGACGCACCTGCAGCGCAACCTCCAGAGCGCCTGCTCGGGCAGGCCCGAGGACTCCAAAGGCGGCCGTCAGGGACCTCGTGCACGCCGCGGTCTACCAGGACGACCCCGACCTCGCGCGCTGCGTGTGGGCCGAGGCGGCGCCCTGGGTGGCGTCGGTGTCCGCCAGGGCCGGCGAGGTCTTCGAGCGGGCCGAGGACTCCGCGCTGGCGTTCACGGCCTTCCCCAGGGCGCACTGGGCCAAGCTCCGCACCAACAACGTCCAGGAGCGCGCCAACCGCGAGATCAAGCGCCGCTACAGGGTCGTGCAGTCCTTCCCCTCGAGGGAGTCGATGCTGCGCCTGACGTGCGCGAGCCTCATGGAGACCGAGGGACAGTGGTCCCAGCAGCGCGTGTTCTCCGAGGCCTCGGCCGCCGAGGGCTTCGCCGAGCCCGCGGACAGGCCGGCCCCGACAGAGGGGAGGCGCCGCGCGCTCGGGCGGCGCGCCAGGGAGATAGTGGACGAGATAGTCGAGAGGCGCGGTCTCAAGAAGGAGTAACATCGGGACTTGCAGCGACGGACCTCAGGACACTCTTACACCACGTCCGCGCGCGCGACCGCGGAGCGTGCATCGAAATAGGCGTTTTGGGCTGTTTGAGGGGTTAGCTATATACCACGTGGTCAAAAAACGCCAAATTTGAGTACTGTTGCCAAGATAGTCACATATGTTTTACGTCTTTTGGACTCCCTAACGATATCCATTCTCGTTAGGGAGTCCATTTTATTGAACCTATGGGGAATAACGTTGTCTTGCTTTTGGACAAATGGGGATTTTCAGCACTCATTACAAGGTAATTTGCTGCTACTAAATTGGTGACAGTACTCAAA
>JAIHVJ010000339.1 GCA_022720335.1 Collinsella sp. | reverse complement strand
CAGTTGGTAGAGCAGAGGACTGAAAATCCTCGTGTCAGGGGTTCGATTCCCTTCCCCGCCACCTTGAATTGACTAGGACCTCTGCAAAGGGGTCCTTTTCTTTTATGTAGGGTTCTGCGGAAAATGCGCCCCATTATTGAGCGATAGAACGGGACGCGCTTTCCGGTGCCTGCCTCCGGCGCGCGTACACACCTCGTCGCACCATTCCGAGTCCGCCCGCCCCAGACATTCCTCCCACTTTCGCGTCACTTTACAGACCGTTCGGTCGCCTGTCCGCACACGCGGGTATACTCAAAACGATACTTATCCTATGCAATACGATGCGGGTTCGACCTGCATGATCCGAAGGGGGCAGTGATGGAGAGGATACTCGGCGTTAATCTCTCTGGCTGGTTTATTCCCGAGCCTTGGGTGACCCCGTCGCTGTACGCGGCGACCGGTGCATCCAACGCGGCCGAGCTACAGGAGGCCATGGGTACCGCCGCCTATAACGAGCGCATGCGCCGCCATTACGAGACGTTTGTGAGCGAGGACGATTTTCGCCGCATGGCGCAGATCGGTCTCAATGCCGTGCGTCTGCCGGTGCCCTGGTATGCCTTTGGCTCACAGGAGTCCGATGCCTCCTACATATCGGTTGTCGATTACATCGACCGCGCGATTGAGTGGGCTGCCAAGTACGACATCCGCGTGCTGCTCGATCTGGCAACTGTGCCCGGTGGCCAGGGCGATTCCAACGATTCACCCACCACGCCGGAGGCTGTCGCCGAGTGGCATTCGTCCACCAACGGCCGTCATGTCGCACTCGACGTGCTCGAGCGCTTGGCCGATCGCTATGGCGAGGCCGAGAGCCTGCTGGGCATTGAGCTGCTGGACACGCCGCAGATGAGCGTTCGCAAGAGCCTCTTCACCATGACGGATGGCATTCCTGCTCACTACCTGCGCAATTTCTATCGCGATGCCTACGAGCTCGTCCGTTCGTATATGCCCGAGGATAAAATCGTCGTCTTCTCGTCGTCGGGGCATCCCAGCGAGTGGAAGCATTTTATGCGCGGCGCCAAGTACAAGAACGTCTACATGGACCTTCACCTGTACCATTACCGCGACGAGTATGCGCTCGACATCACGAGCCCCCGCGGACTGACGACGGCGATTTCGCGCAACAAGCGCGAGCTCAAAGAAGCGATTTCGACCGGGTTCCCCGTGCTGGTGGGCGAATGGTCGGGCGCAGCGATTTTTGCCAACTCGTCGGTTACGCCTGAGGGCCGTAATGCCTACGAGCGCGTGTTTATCGCCAACCAGCTGGCATCGTTTGCGCCGGCTGCCGGTTGGTTTTTCCAAACGTGGAAGACCGAGAAGCGCATCGCAGCATGGGATGCCCGCGCGGCGCTCGGTACGCTCGAGCGCGGCATGATTGAATAGGTTGATATGACGCAGAAC
>JAIHVJ010000086.1 GCA_022720335.1 Collinsella sp. | reverse complement strand
GATAAAGCCTGGCCCGCCCGCAAAGCACCCCTCGACCTACCGGGGATTGCCATGACGTACGTTAGCTGAAATAAAAAAGCGTGCCCACCGTCCTTGGGTGGGACGGCGGGCACGTTTGCTTAGTTGTCGCTGGGACTACTCAGCCTTATTGCGACGGTGGAAGAAGGCACCGATCGCAGCGATGATGGCTCCAAGGCCACCGACAGTCGCGACAGTTGCCGCCGTTTGATCGCCAGTAACGGGGATCGCCGAACCGTTCTTCTTGCCGCCCTGGGCCTTGTCGCCTGCGGGCTTGCCCGCCTGGCCGCCGCCGTTCGAGCCGTTGCCGGAACCCTGGTTGCCCGAGCCGCCGGTGTTGCCCGAGCCGCCCTGGTTGCCGGAGTCGGCATCCTTAAGGCCCTCAATGGCCAGTTTGAGCTGGTCATAGGCCGCCTGGAGCTGGGCGTCGGAAGCATTCTCATCACCCAAGACATCCTCGGCGTAGGTAATGGCATCCGTCAGGGCCTTGACAGACTCGGCCGTCTTTCCCTTGGTGTCAGTCTCCTTCGCCTGCTTGACCAGGGCCTTGAGTTGCTTCTTGGTCGGGTTCTCGACCGGGGTCACCGGGGTCTTCTCGAGCGCGTCACGGGCATCCTCGAGCGCCTTGAGTGCCTGGTCGACCTCGTCCTGCGTGGCGTTCTCGTCGCTCAGGATGGCGCGGGCGCTCGCCAAGGCGTTCTGGAACGCGGTCCAGGAAGCCTCGGTGTAGTCACTGGCCTTAAGGTCGCCGGCTGCAACCTCGGCATCAACCTTTTCAATCGCGGCAGTGAGGTCGTCCTTCGCCACCGGATCGGGAACGGCCGCACCGTAGAACTTGAGTTCCGCCATGCTGCAGTAGGCGTCAACGCTGCCACCGCCGGCGTGGAGCACCTTGACGGTCACGTAGCGACCGCGCGCGGCACCAAAGCTCATCTGCCTCCAGTCGCCACGGTCGGTGAGCACGCGGCCGTCGTTGTCGAAGGTAAACGTACCCATCGACGCGGCGGTGCCCATCTCATAACCGTCGGCGGTGTCGGAGACCAGCACCTCGGCCTCAAAGATATCGCCGTTCGTGCCGCCGTCCTGGCGCGGCAGGAACGTGACGTCGGTGAGATCGTAGTCGCGGCCCAGGTCGACGGTCAGGTGCTGGGGCATACCGGCCTTATAAGCATAGTCGCTGTGCCAGAGCGTCTGCTCATCGCCGTCAAGAGCGTTGACGGCGTTGCTGCCCTCATAGTCGGCCTCGCTCGAGAAGCCGGTCACCTTGACGTTCTCGCGGTTCTCGGGCGTGTTGATGAGCTTCTTCTCATCAACGGGGCGCATCTTGAGGCCGTCGATTGCCTTTTCGATCTTGGTCGTAGCGTCTGCGACATCCTTCTTGCTATAGCTGCCCTGGCCGCCGTCGAGAAGCTTCTGAGCCGCCTCGACCGCAGCGGTGAGAGCTGCATAAGAATCCTTGGTGTAGACGGACTCGCTGTAGCCCGCGGCCTTGGAAAGCGCCGCCATGAGCGCAGAGGTGTCGACACCAGCCTTGACCTCGACCTCATAGGATGCGGTCTTGGAGGGGTCGAGCACTGACGCCACCGTGATCGTTGCCTTGCCGGCCTTGTTGGCACGCAAGTAGTAGTTCACGCTATCGCCGGCCTGAACAGCGGAGACGCTCACCACAGAGGAGTCGGAGCTCTCGACCGTCACATAGGGGTAGCCGGCGCTCTCGGGCGTGGCCTTAGCGTCGACGAGCGTAACGTCGCCCTCAAAGAACTCGGTCTGGTTCTTGCCCAGCTCGATACCCTCGATGGCCTCGACACCCTGCGTGTAGTTGAAGTTGATCTCTTAAAGGCAAATGTCATCGTGGCGGGAAGCTTCACGTAACTCGGAAGCTTGCCCTCGCTGTCCCAGTTGCCGCTCCAGTTCCACAGGAACTCAAAGCCGTTGTCGCCCTCATCGTTATCGAACAGCGCGTTATAGCTCTTCTGCTGAATAAGCTTCTCGACGTTGGAACCGTCGTCGGTCGTGAGCTCGTCGTTGGTCATCGTGATGTTGAAGGCATCCTGACCGTACTCGGCAACAGTGGGCTGCGGAACGTCCGGCATCGTCACGGTACCGTCACTCGTAAACTCGAGCGCATCGCACGCCGGACCGATGAGCCAAGACGTCGAGGGCAGTTCAACCTTGCCGGCCGTCTTGGCCTTGAGTTTGAAGCTCGCCACCGCGCCAGTGCCGTTGTAGAGCTTGCCGTCACCGCGGTTGGCAAAGGCGAGGTTGATGGTCTGTGTGCCGTCCGCGAACTGGACCTTCTCGCGCGACAGGTTCTCCATGCCGGCGGTCGAACCATCCTGCGAGATGCTCTCGGACACAAACTCAAACTGGTCACTCTTAAAGTTGACGAGCGCGCCCAGGGCGTTGACGTTCTTGGCGTCGGCCGCATAGACATCGACGGTGATCTCATCGCCGGCATCGACCTCGGTCTTGCTCGGAATCACCGCGAGCTTGCCGGCGACCTTGCCTTTCTGCTTGGTGCCGCCATCAAGCCCCGCCATGGTAAACGAGTAGTCGTAGACATCATAGACCCCGTTGCCGTTGAGATCGGCAAAGTGGTCGCGAATCTGCGAGTCGAACGTCGAGGTATCGGGCTCGCGGTTCTCGAGACCCAGATAATTCTTCATGTTGGAATAGTCGCCATCGGAGATCGTTGCCTTGTTGAGGTTGGAACCCACAGCAAAGCCGTCCGTACCATCGGCCTTGTAGATGGCGATCTCGGACGCGGAGAAGAAGTTACCAACCGAAGCGAGCGGCGTCATACGCACGTAGCGTGCGGCCACGGCGCCGTCGAACGTCACCGTTTTGCAGGCGGCGGAGCGCTCCCAATCGACCTCCTGCCTCGTCCAATGGACACCGTCGAGACTCGTCTCGATGCGCATCTTGGTCACAGTGCCGTTGCCGGCGTCGGTACGCGGATAGTACTCGAGCTTGTCGAGCTTGTAGGCGCGGCCGTAGTCGACGGTGAGCGCCTTGCCCAGGTCGTTGCCGCCGGAGTGGAAGCCGCCGTCGCTCGTCTGGAACTCATGGTCGAAGGCGAGATCGGCCTTATGGCTGCCGTAGATCGAGCCCTCCCAGGTGATCTTCTCGGCCTCGGGCACGTTCCGCCATGGGTCGAGTGCGGAGTTCGCCGCGAGCACATCGCTCCAACGGGAGTAGCCCTCGGCGTTGCGCGAACGGATCTGGTAGGTGTGCTTGCTATTGTAGGCAAGATCGGTATGCGTGAATTCCGCTGCATCGCCCACGGCGAACACGGTGCCATCGACCTTAAGGTCGTAGGAGGTAGCACCATCGACCTTTCCCCAGGTGAGCTTAATGCTCGTGGGGGTCGTGGCGTCCTCGGGGGCAGCAAGGTTCGCGGGTGCGGAGAGGTTCTCGTTGAGGCGGTCGGCCGCGAGCGTGGCGTCGGCGTTCACGAAACCGCCCAGCTCGAGCGTCTGCTCCGCTGCAGCGACATCGGTCTTCGCAAACTTGACGTAGACCTTGGGGTTCGTGGTGATCTTAGTGTCGTTGAAGCTCTCGCCCTTCTCGGCCTCGGTGCTGTCCGCATCGCTGCCGTAGTGGTTGAGGTTGGGGCTTTCGTTGTAGAAGTAGACCGCTTGGCCAGCCTCGGGGGTCGCGGCGTCGAAAGCCTCCTGTGAGTCGACCTCGGTCACGTTGAGCGCAGTGCCGCCATTCTTGGCGATGACGCTCGCAGGCTTGGCGGACACGTTGGCCACGAAGGTCGTGGTGCGGTTGGAGTCGTAGCCGTTGTAGCCACCCTGCGAAGCCTCGGCGGTAAAGGTGGCGGTGCCGCCCGTGGCCTTGGAGCTGTAGACGGTGCTCACGTGCTCGCCGTAGGAGATGTTGTCGATCGTGCCGTAGGCATCGTCCTCGGTCGTGTTGTTCTGGATGGAGGAGCCGTCGTCCTCGTACTGCGTAAAGGTGCCGTCACCCTCGGTGGCGAAGAACTCGACGATACGCTGGCTGCGATCGGTGCCCTTGGTGTTAGTCTCGGTCACGGCCTCGGGGTTGTTGTTCTCGGCATACATCGGCACGATGGCGTTGGCCTTTACAAAGAGCGGCAACTTCCAAAGCGGAGCATCGTAGTTGTTGAGGACCTGGCCGCCGCGGTACTGCTTACCCGAGAAGTAGTCAATCCAGATGGTGGGATTCTCGTCGGTGCCGTAGTTGGGAAGGTAGATACCATTGCGAACGTCGTTGCCGTTCTCATCTGCCTGGGTATCCTGATACACCGGTGCCACCAGGAAGTTCTCACCGAACATGTACTGATACTGCGTCGAGGTGCTTGCGGCGTACTCGGAGTTGTCGGAGAGCAGCATGGCGCGGATCATGGGCAGGCCGGTATCGCCGTTGCCCGTGTCGATGTTGGCCGCCGAGGCCGCGCTCGTGTAGATATAGGGCATGAGTTGCGCCTTGAGCTTGAGGTAAAAGCGCGAAATGCCCGTGTAGGGATCGCCGTGCGTCATGGGCGACTTGCGGTAGGTGCCCCAGCCGTCCATGTCGAGCATAGAGGGCGTGAACGTCTTCCACTGGTAGTCGCGCGCGGAGATGATGGGGCTGCCACCAAAGATGCCGTCCATATCGGAGCCGATGTTGGGGTTGCCCGAGAGGCTCTGACCGATATACGTGGGGATGTGGAAGCGGATGTACTCCCAGTTGCCGCCGTACTGATCGCCGGTCCAGATGCCGCCAAAGCGCTGCGTGCCGGCCCAACCGTCAAGCGTGATGATGTTGGGGCGCTTGTTGGCGCCGGTCGTCACCGTATCGTAGGCCGTCTTGATGCCGTTGAGGCCAAAGGAGTAGCCAGAGCCCACCCAAGCGACGTCGGTCTTGAGGGTGGTAATGCCGCCCGTCTTGACCTCGGCGTCGAAATCGCGAAGCAAATGCCACGGGGTCTCGGAGTTGCTGTCAGGCTCCAGGTTAGACTGGGTCCACAGACCCGTGCTCACACCCTTGGAGTTAGCATACTCGGTAAACTTCTTAAGGTTGTCGACGTTGGCACGCACGGCGTTGAGGCGCTCGGCTGAACTCGTTCCGTCGGAGTTGACGCCGCCGGTCTTGTAATAACCGTTCTGGCCATAGCCGGCACCGTATCCGTCGTTCGGCAGGAACCAGCCGAGCGGCATGTCGTTGTCCTCGTAGTCATCGATAACCCGCTGGGCGGAGAATTGGCGGTCGAAATCGGTCGCCTTCATGTTCTCGGTATCGACCGTGGGGCCCTCACCGTTGAGCGTCTCGGCCGCAAGCGTGCCGTCGAGCTTGTAGCCCGTCGCCATGCCAGACTCGTACTTAACGTCGCCCTCCTTGCTCGAGGACTTGCTGCCCTTGGTCTCCCACTTCTTCTGACCCGAGGTCGTTGACCAGCCATCACGGTTATAGGCATTCAGATGACCCAGGTAGAAACCGTACTCGGGCAGCAGTACCGGATTACCGGTCACCTTGTAGTAGTCCTGCAGCATCTCGGTCGCCACGTTCGAGGCGCCCTCATTGGTCGCCACGAAGTAGTAGGCGTCGAACTCATTCTCGCTGTGCGAAGTCGTGACTGTTGATGCGTCCGTGGAACCGAAGTCGTAGGAACCCTCTGCAAACGTGTTTCGGAGCACGCCGTAACCGTCACTCGTCCAGTAGAACGGGTTGGGCGAAGCAACGCCGCCATCGGTCCAGTTGTTGGTGTTGGAGATGGCGATAGTCTGGTTGGTGTGCAGGAAGCGGCCGTTCTGAGTACCGCCGCCAAAGAAGTTCTCGGACTTCTCCTTGGCGAGCGTCTGTACGGTGCCCTTCTTATCAAGGTCGAGGGACGCGGACTCGGAGACCACGACACGGTCGCCCGACTTGATGCTCATCTTGCCAGTCGCCTTGTCCAGGATCACGGTCGCCTTTCCACCGCTGATCTCGATAGTGTTGCCCTTGTCGGCAACCGTCGCACTCGGCTTGCTGTAGGTGTCCGAGGCATCGGGCTGGGCCTGGATCTTAGCCGTGTGGGACTTACTGCGCGGCGTTGCGTACTCGGAAAACTCACCCTTGGGATCAACGTTGTAACGGAAAATACCGTCCTCGAGGAACGTAATGCGGCCCTTGATGCCGCCGGCGAAATCGATGTCAACGACGTTCGAGGCAGACTGAGACACGGTCGCCGATTCGACGCCCTTGAGTGGCGTGGCAACCGCCTGCTGGGGACTGGCGAACACGAGCGTCGCTGCCGTGGCAACGAGGACTGCGCTTCCCTTCACCCATCGTTTCGTAAAAATGGAATTCCTACGCACCTGGACTCCTTCCCTCCGACATGCGGAAGTGTCGCGGACGCGCGCCCCGCAGCATGGGCGAACGCATCAAACGGGGGGGGTGTTCGGTACATTCCGTACAATTGGCCCACCCGTTACCAAGGGGTCAACTGGTAGTAACCAGATAGCCACCTATAAGGTTGCACCAGCATACGTGAGCAGTTGCGCAAATTAAGTTTGGAATTCTCCCAGCGGTATAAAAATGAACGTAGATGGCGAAGTGGGTCTAATCAACCATACCAATTGGTTCTCCAGCCAGATACCACTTAAGCATAGTTTTACTGTTTAACTGGTATTACATAACCAATACCTTTCCTCGGAAAACGGGCTTCGCGAATTATCCTGAGGGAAAGTCGTAGCCGCCACCCCGCGACCCACCGGGAATATCCATGACGCACGGTGGCTGATTTGATTTGAAATAGGAGGTTGTTGGAGGGTGGTGGACAGTTAGTTCAGATACGTATATTTTGGCGGTGCTAATTGGCGCTAACAAACTGGTTTTAAGTCGCTTTAGATCTAATAATAGGTCTTTCTCGCTATTGCCCGCGCGGCCTTGTCGGTCCAGACTATCAAAAATAGCTCAATTGTGCCCAAATTGGCCTCCACACGTCCTCTGAAAAATACGTATCTGAACTAACTGTCCAAGAGGAATGTCCACAGATAGAAAAAGGCTCTGGCGGACCTCCGAATCACCAGAGCCTTTCAAAACTCGCACACCTGAAGCACATCGCTGCATTCCTGTTTTCGCCCATGAAGTTAGAGAGCCTCTTCCGCCCACTTCTCGAAATCAATCGCACGCCTTTGGGCGGTTCGGTACGCTTCCATGTCTTCACGAGCGCCTACCACTACGATGGCCATTTTTCCTTTGATTTTAATGAGGCGGTACACAATCCGAATGCCACTTCCCCTGAGCTTGATTTTCATGAAGCCCGTCAAATCCGTGCCTGCCTTGTTTCCAAGAGGCTTGCCGAATCCGCCTTCGTTCTGCGGCAATGGGTTCGTTCTGATTCTTTCTATAGCCTTAAACACGTGTTTTCGCTGGGAACCATCGAGACGCTTGAGATCCTTGAGAGTATCCGGGTAGAAAGCGACTTCGTACCCGCTCATTCAAACTCGACCTCATCCATCTGATCGAGTTCGTCCTGGCCCACACCCAACTCTGCCATAACATCAGATAGGGAAACGAGTTCATCATCGCTTGTCGCAGCCGTCCTCTTAAGGGCCAACGTCAACAAGGCGAGGTCCTCCTCCGCCTGCTTAGCCTCTCGGTATTCATCGGGCGTCACGATAACGAACGCCGGCTTGTTGTGTTTCAAAACTACAACCGGGTTGTCGTTGCTCACTCTCGAAAACGCAGCGGGACCCTTACCGTGACTGAAATCGCTGATGGGAACAAGATTGTCGAGCATCTTTAAAGCAGGCATCGAGACCTCCAAATATAAAGTCTTTTATGCATTCATTTTAGCATGCAGAAAATACCAGCAATCACGGAATAGTGGCACGGACGAGGCATCGCTTTCCACCAACCGTTGATCATCGACCGAGCAAAATGTCCCGCCAAGAGATCGAGCGAGGATTCCGTCCCTCGAAGAGGGCCGTATTGGCCTCCTCGCGGGACGGAATCCTCGCTCGTTCGTTCCAGCCCGCGTCATCGCGTGCTAGACGGCCAGCTCGCCTGATTCACCCATAAGCCATCGTGCCAGGTCGACGACCTTGATGCCATCCCAATCAGTCGTTTCGTGCCCTGTTCGGGCGATGACGCACTTGGGATAGGCGTCTCGAATCCGTCGCAGCGGATCAAGCTCACGCTCAAGCGTCGCTTCTTGGGAAATGTCGTCACTCACCTGGATATAGACACGGCGGTCACGCCTGATGGCGACAAAGTCTACTTCCTTTTGGTAGAGAACGCCCACGTAGACTTCCCATCCGCGGCGCATAAGCTCGATTGCCACCATATTCTCGTAAACATGGCCAAAATCGAGCTTTTTCGTACCAAGCGCGGCGTAGCGAAACGAGTGGTCGGCCAGGTAGTATTTATCTCCCGTCGACAGGTATTTCTTTCCTGAGACGTCAAAGCGACGAAACCGGTAGAACGCAAACGCATCACACAGGTAGTCGATATACACAGCCAGCGTCTTGTCGCTTATCTTAAGGTTCGCTCGTGACAGCTCAGCCGCCATCCCCTTGAGAGAAGAGATGTTTCCGACGTTATCCATCAGGAACTCGCAGGAACGTTTAAGCTGCTCCGCATTACGTATACGATATTTTTGTCTGATGTCGCGCAGGATAAGAGTTTCAAGCACATCCGAGATGTATGAGAAACGCATCCTTTCGTCCTGGTAGATATAGGAACCCGGCATTCCTCCCTCGCGGACATAGCGAGCAAGGGCCTCGGCTGGAGAAGTGATCTCGTGATACGCCGAGAACTCCGCAAGTGAAAACGGAAAGACCTCGATCTCCACCGTTCTTCCCGTGAACAACGTCGAGAGGTCGCTTGAGAGAAGAAAGGCATTCGACCCCGTGATGTAAATGTCATATTTCTCTGACGCATGAAGACTGTTGATAGCCCGCTCGAACCCTTCACACATCTGGACCTCGTCGATCATGACGATATTCCGGCAACCCTCGATATAATGCTTTTCCACATATGTATGCAGCGCATGGTATTCCGCCAACGGCTCGAACTCAAGTAGATTGAAGTTGACGTGTATGACGTTGGCCGAGGGGTCGTTTGAACGAAGTTGGCTGGCAAACGCCTCAAGCAATTTCGATTTTCCGCATCGCCTGATTCCGGTAATCACCTTGATGTCTGGCGAACCCGCCACCTTGGAGAGCTTATCCATATAGAACGGTCGATTAATAAGTCTCATGGCAATCCACTTCGCAAAATTAAGATTAACTGAAAAACGCGAAGTACAATATATCATCTACTTCGCGTTTTTGAGAAATCCTAGATTTCGCGTAATTATATTCGTCAAGCTATCGCAAACCCGACACGGGTGAGATCTCCGCCTGATTGACCCTGCGCAGCAGTCCGAAGCGAAAGACGCGAGTCCTCAGACCGCTCCGGTAAAGTGAGGGCCGCGACGGTTACCGCGGCCCTCTTGGGAAACGTGTGCGATTGTCAATCGCTCGCGCTAGTCTTCCTTGCGGCGGAAACGAGCAAGGAAGACTCCGATTGCGGCGATCGCGGCACCCAGGCCGCCGATCGCGGCGACGGTCGCCACCGTTTGATCACCGGTGCTCGCAAGTGAGTTAGCGGACTTGCCACCCTGAGCCTTGTCACCAGCGGGCTTTCCCGCCTGGGCGCCATCGTTCGAACCGCCGGATGTCTGCCCACCGTTGCCGGAACCCTGATTGCCACCGGACGCACAAAGCCCCTTCTGCAGCACACGGCACAACCACGTCACCGCAGGCCGGGGCGGGGAAACTCGGCCCCGCCCCGGCCGGACAGGTCACCCTAC
>JAIHVJ010000085.1 GCA_022720335.1 Collinsella sp. | reverse complement strand
CCAGCATCCCCAGAAATCCGCCCCGTATCAGCAGCAAGCCCCACAGCCTCACCAAACGAAAGCAACTCAAACGAGAAAGGAACGACATACGACCCAGAACGCTTAGCCATAACTCAAAGTCCCCCATAACAGAAAAAGAGGCCCACCAAAAAGAATGAGCCCCTCGCGTTCAAAAAATCAGCCAAACACCGCTTTGCAGCGACCTCAAGGCCACAACCCAGTGGCCCTAACATTCCGGGCGCAGACAACCACGTAAACGAACTGGGAGCGGTTTGGGGCTTTGCTCGATACAAGTTCCGCACGAGCCGAAGGCCACTTAATGTGGCCTTCGTGCGAGCCCAGGACTTGACCGAGCGGAAAACTCGCCCTGCCCCTCCCGACCGGAGCGTATGCAGGGTTTGTGTGCGAATCCTCGTGCCCGTTGACCGACGCCGGGGTCCCCGCCATAATACTTTCGGTTCACGCACGAATCCGCTGCCAGAGACAGCCGGCGCAAACGGGTCTTACCCGCGAGCTTAATGGGACTTCCCGCCAGCCGAGGTGGTCGAGTAGATATGTCTTCTCGCCCCCGTCGCTCATGCAGCGCGGGGGCTTTCTTTTTGGACATGCCCCCGTCACGTCCTTGTGGCGGACCGTGCCCGGAAAGAATTCGAGGAGGTGTAATTCATGCCCCAGCAGTACAAAATCGACAAGGTTGCAGAGATCGAGTCCCGTATCGCCGAGAACGCCGGTCTGTTCGTCGTCAACTACAACGGTCTGACGGTTAAGCAGGCTCAGGAGCTGCGTCATCAGCTTCGCGAGTGCGGCGCCGAGATGAAGGTCTACAAGAACAACCTGGTCAAGATCGCTCTCAAGAACCAGGAGCAGCCCGAGCTCGACGAGATCCTCGCCGGCCCCGTCGCTTATGTGTTCTACGAGTCCGAGCCGGTCGAGGCCGCTAAGGCCCTTAAGGACTTCTCCGCTAAGTCCAAGGGCGTCCTTGAGATCAAGGGCGGTATCTCCGACGGCAAGGCCGTTTCCGCTGATGATGTTAAGGCTATCGCCGAGCTGCCCACCAAGGATCAGCTTCTCGGCCAGATCGCCGGTCTCATCTCCGGTTTCGCTCGCGACATCGCTGTCTGCGTCAACGGCGTTTCCTCTGGTCTCGCTCGTTCGATCCAGCAGGTCTCCGAGCAGAAGGCAGCCTAGTTGCTGTTTTCACCCGCGGCGGCAACGCCGCACCCCTGGCGCATTCGCGTCGTGTTTTAACTGATCTCCGTGCATCCGCACGGAAACCGAAAGGACTTAGAAATGGCTAAGCTTACCACCGATGAGATCATCGATGCTCTTAAGGAAATGACCCTTCTCGAGGCTTCCGAGCTCGTCAAGGCTATCGAGGACACCTTCGGCGTTTCCGCCGCTGCTCCTGCCGCTGTTGTCGCCGCTCCCGCTGCTGGCGCTGCTGAGGCCGAGGAGAAGACCGAGTTTGACGTCGTGCTCGAGGGCTTCGGCGACAACAAGATCCAGGTCATCAAGGCCGTCCGTGAGCTCACCAACCTTGGCCTGAAGGAGGCCAAGGAGGTCGTCGAGGGCGCTCCCAAGGCTGTTCTCGAGGGTGCCAAGAAGGAGGACGCCGAGGCTGCCAAGGAGAAGCTCGAGGCTGCTGGCGCTGCTGTCACCCTCAAGTAATCAGGCTTTCTCGCCAGATTTCTTTGCAGACGGGGTTCGCATTGCGAGCCCCGTCTTTTTTGTTTTTCGGTCCCTCGACATCGGTAGCTCAAACTGCCATGTTCTGTGATTTGCGTCGTATCGGGCACCCTGCCGTTGGGCAATAAAATTGCACCATTCGAGCAATAATTTGCGTTGACCTGCTGAAGAATTGTCTCTGCCTTGTAGCGACATATAGTTCCAGCGGTAAGATGCTTAGGTATCGCAATTTGGTCTGCGGCTGTGTGCCGCACGCATGGGGCGCTTTTGCGCCTGCGAAAGGATCTTTGAATAACATGAAGGCAATCATCCCCGCCGCCGGTCTTGGCACGCGTTTTCTGCCTGGCACCAAGTGCACGCCCAAAGAGATGCTGCCGGTGCTCGACAAGCCCGTCATTCAGTACGTCGTCGAGGAGGCGCTCGACCCCGAGGAAGTCGACGACGCCATCATCGTTACTTCTCCCGGTAAGCCCGAGCTACTGAACTACTTCCAGCCCGATCGCTCGCTCGAGAACCTGCTGCGCGAGCGCGGCAAGAACGCCTATGCCGATGCCGTCGCCCACGCTGGCGGTATGCCGGTCGACTTCCGCTATCAGTACGAGCCCAAGGGCCTCGGCCATGCTATCCGCTCTGCTGCCGACGCCGTGGCAGGGGAGAACTTCCTGGTTCTTCTGGGCGACTACGTTGTGCCTAATCGCGACATCTGCGACAAGATGCTCGCCGTTTCCAAGGAGCACGGTGGCGCTTCGGTTATCGCCGTCGCTGCTTGCTCGCCCGAGGAAGTCAGCCGCTACGGCGTTATCGCCGGTGAGCGCGTCGGTTCGCTCGAGGGTGCCGAGGACGTTGCCGATGCAGAGCCGGGCGCTGTCTGGCGCATCGGCGGTCTGGTCGAGAAGCCCGCTCCCGAGGCGGCTCCGTCCAATCTGTACATCGTCGGTCGCTACCTGCTGAGCCCGCTGGTCATGGACCTGCTGGCAGATCAGCAGGCCGGCAAGGGCGGCGAGATCCAGCTCACCGACGCCATGGCCCGTTCGCTCGACCGCGAGGCCATGTATGCCGTCGTCATCGACCCGCTGTCGGGCTACGACACCGGCACTCCCTCTGGCTGGATGGCCACCAACGCCCTCATGGCCGCAAGCGACCCCCGCTTTGCCGATGCCTTCTGGGATGCCATCGACGAGCGCGGCGGATTGATGCGCAAGTAAGCCTTCGGGCATCGACATTTACGGGCGCGGACCTCGGTTCGCGCCCGTTTTTTATAAGAGCTGCGATTGCCGGCTCTCTGTTCACAGAAAATATATGAACAGATGTTCGATACACATACATCTACCTGCGTGTTTTCTGTCGAAAAACTTTGCTACTCCAAAAACTCAATCGCGTCAAGGCTTTTCTTGCCCAACGGTCGGTACCTGATAAACTATTAGATTGCGATAACTGGCGAAGCTATGCCTCGCCAACCCACCGAGCATTTCCGTGAAGGAGGAAAAACCTGGTGACCTACGCATACACTGCCACTGAGCGCAAGCGCGTCAGCTTCGGGAAAATCCCGGAGGCCATGGAGCTCCCCAACCTTATCTCTGTTCAAAGGGAATCCTTTGAGCGTTTTAAGGACGAGGGCCTTCGTGAGGCGTTCAAGGAATCCAGCCCCATCCAGAGCCAGAACCATGTTCTCGAGGTTACCTTCGGCGAGCATCAGTTCGGCGACCCCGCGCACACCGTCGAGGAGTGCCGCGAGAAGGACATGACCTATCAGGCCCCGCTTCTGACCGACGTCCGTCTCACCAACAAGGAGACCGGCGAGATCAAGGAGCAGCTCGTCTTTATGGGCGACTTCCCCATGATGACCGATCAGGGCACCTTCATCATCAACGGTACCGAGCGTATCGTCGTCTCGCAGCTCGTCCGTTCCCCGGGTGTGTACTACAGCTCCGAGATGGATTCGGGCAAGCAGATCTACAAGGCCCAGATCATCCCGTCCCGCGGTGCCTGGCTCGAGTTTGAGGTCGACAAGCGCGACCAACTCATGGTCTCCATCGACCGTAAGCGCAAGCAGAGCGCCACGATGTTCCTGCGCGCCCTTGGCATCGCCGTCACCAACGACGACATCATCGAGCTGCTCGGCAACTCCGATGTGATCAAGCGCACCCTGGAGCGCGACACCGCCCTCACTCGCGAGGACGCCCTCATCGAGATCTACCGTCGCCTGCGCCCGGGCGAGCCTCCCACCGTGGACGCTTCCCGCAGCCTGCTCGAGGGCCTGCTCTTTAACCCGCAGCGCTACGATCTGGCCCGCGTCGGTCGTTACAAGGTCAACAAGAAGCTCAACCTCACCACCGAGGAAGAGGTCACGGTGCTCACCGACGAGGATATCGTCGCGACGCTGCGCTACCTGCTGTCCCTCGCTGCCGGCGAGCAGGGCTTCAAGGTCGACGACATCGACCACTTCGGCAACCGCCGTATCCGCACCGTCGGCGAGCTCGTCGCCAACCAGTTCCGTATCGGCATGAGCCGTATGGAGCGCGTCGTCCGTGAGCGCATGAGCTCCCAGGACATCGACGAGATCACCCCGCAGTCGCTCATCAACATCCGTCCGATCGTGGCTTCCATCAAGGAGTTCTTCGGTTCCTCGCAGCTCTCGCAGTTCATGGACCAGGCGAACCCCCTGACCGGTCTGACCCACAAGCGCCGTCTGTCCGCACTCGGCCCTGGTGGTCTTGCCGGCCACAAGTCCGGCTCCAGCCGCCGCACCAACGTGCCGACGGCCGTCCGCGACGTTCACAATTCGCACTACAGCCGCATGTGCCCGATCGAGACCCCCGAAGGCCCCAACATCGGCCTGATCGGCTCGCTCGCCCTCTACGCCCGCGTCAACGAGTATGGCTTCATCGAGGCCCCGTTCCGTCGCGTCGAGAACGGCGTTGCCACCGATCAGATCGACTGGATGACCGCTGACGAGGAAGAGAAGCACGTCATCGCGCCGGCCAACACGCCGCTCGATCCCAAGACCAACGAGTTCATCACGACCGATGCCGAGGGTAAGATCGTCCGTCCGCACACCGTGATCGCCCGTACCCGCGACTTCGACGGCTCCTTCGGCGCTCCCGCCGACGTGCCCGTCGAGGACGTCGACTACATGGACGTCTCGCCGCGTCAGATGCTCTCCGTCGCAGCCACGCTGATCCCGTTCCTTGAGCACGATGACGCCAAGCGTACGCTGATGGGCGCCAACATGCAGCGTCAGGCCGTGCCGCTGGTTCACCCCGCCGCTCCCTATGTCGGTACCGGCATGGAGCGTCGCGCCGCTCTGGACTCCGGCGAGGTCACCCTGGCCAAGAACGCCGGCGAGGTCATCTTTGCCGACGCCGCCAAGATCATCGTCAAGCATGCCGGCGGCATGGACGAGTACCACCTGGCCAAGTACCAGCGCTCCAACCAGTCCACCTGCATCAACCACCGTCCGCTCGTTCGCGTTGGTGACACCGTTGAGCAGGGCGAGCCTCTGGCCGACGGTCCTTCGACCGATCACGGCGAGCTCGCACTGGGTCAGAACCTCACCGTGGCCTACATGCCGTGGGAAGGCTTTAACTACGAGGACGGTATCGTCGTGTCCGAGCGCCTGGTGGCCGAGGACCTGCTGACGACCATCAACATCACCCGTCACGAGATCGACGCCCGCGACACCAAGCTCGGCCCCGAGGAGATCACCCGCGAGATCCCGAACCTCTCCGAGGACATGCTTGCCAACCTCGACGAGGACGGCATCATCCGCATCGGCGCCGAGGTCGGCCCTGGCGACATCTTGGTCGGCAAGGTCACGCCTAAGGGCGAGAGCGCTCTGACCGCCGAGGAGCGCCTGCTGCGCGCCATCTTCGGTGCCAAGGCCCACGACGTCCGCGACACCTCCCTTAAGATGCCTCACGGCGCTTACGGCCGCGTCATCGACGTCGTCCGCTTTAGCCGCGAGAACGGCGACGACCTGGCCCCCGGCGTCAACGAGCAGGTGCGCGTCTACGTCGCCCAGCGTCGTAAGATCCAGCAGGGCGATAAGATCGCCGGCCGCCACGGCAACAAGGGTGTTATCTGCAACGTTCTGCCGGTCGAGGACATGCCCTACATGGCTGACGGTACCCCGATCGACGTTATCCTCAACCCGCTGGGCGTTCCTTCGCGTATGAACGTCGGCCAGCTGCTCGAGTGCCACCTTGGCTGGGCTGCTGCGTGCGGTTGGGATACCGAGCAGGCCGACTCCGACAAGTACGTCCCCGGTCCGTTCTTCACCGCCACGCCCGTCTTCGACGGCGCCAAGGAGGACGAGATCGCCGAGGTCATCCGTCGTGCCAACAAGAACATGCTCAACAAGGCTACCGCTGCCTTTGGCGATCACATGCGCCCCGAGTTCGTCACCCAGCTTGACGAGCGCGGCAAGACCCGCCTGTTCGACGGCCGCACCGGCGAGGAGTTCCGCGAGCCCATTACCGTGGGTACGTCCTACATCCTCAAGCTCGGCCACATGGTCGACGACAAGATCCACGCCCGTTCGACCGGCCCTTACAGCCTGGTTACCCAGCAGCCTCTGGGCGGCAAGGCTCAGTTCGGCGGCCAGCGCTTCGGCGAGATGGAAGTTTGGGCACTGTACGCTTACGGTGCTTCCAACGTCCTGCAGGAGATCCTGACCGTCAAGTCCGACGATACCGTGGGCCGTGTCAAGACCTACGAGTCCATCGTCAAGGGCGAGAACGTTCCTGTCCCGGGTATCCCCGAGTCCTTCAAGGTTCTCGTCAAGGAGATTCGCTCCCTCGCACTGGACATCGAGCCCATGCACGATGCCGACGAGGACGCCTCCGCCCCTGTGACCGCCGAGGAGACCTCTGCTCTCGACGACCTGGCTGCGCTCGCCGGCGTTGACGCCGACGTCGAGGCCGAGGATGCCGAGACCGCCGAGGCACCCGAGGCTGTCGCCGCCACGACCACTGATAAGGAGTAGTTGACTGTGGCAGATTTCGAAGCTACTGATTTTGACTCGGTAAAGATCTCCCTTGCCTCCGCCGACCAGATCCGTTCCTGGTCGCACGGTGAGGTCAAGAAGCCGGAGACCATCAATTACCGTACCCTCAAGCCCGAGAAGGACGGCCTGTTCTGCGAGAAGATCTTCGGTCCCGCCAAGGACTGGGAGTGCTCCTGCGGCAAGTACAAGGGCATCCGCTTTAAGGGCATCGTCTGCGAGCGCTGCGGCGTCGAGGTCACCTCGGCCAAGGTGCGTCGCGACCGCATGGGCCACATCGAGCTCGCCGCTCCCGTGTCCCACATCTGGTACTTCAAGAGCCCCACGAGCTTCCCGATGAGCCGTATGCTCGACATCAAGTCCAAGGACCTCGAGAAGGTTCTGTACTTTGCCAGCTACATCATCACCGAGGTTGACTACGAGGCTCGCGAGGCCGACGCCGACGACCTGCGCGAGGAGCTCGCCGCCGATCTGGAAGAGATCGATGCCGAGTGCGCCCGCCAGATCGAGTCCCTCAAGGAGCAGGGCAACCCCGAGAACTTTGACGAGTTCTCCGACGAGGAGCCGCTGACCCCCGAGGAGATCGCCTCTGGCATCGTCGACATCGAGGAAGAGTGCAAGGACGAGAAGCAGCTCCGCACGGACGCCTTCAACGCCTTCATGAAGCTCAGCGAGCGCGACCTCATTTCCGATGAGCCGCTGTTCCGCGAGATGACCCGCTACTACTCGATGTACTTCAAGGGCGGCATGGGTGCCGAGGCCGTCCGCGACCTGCTCGCTGCCATCGACCTCCCCTCCGAGGCCGAGAAGCTCAAGGCCATCATCGCCGACGAGGACTCCCAGAAGCAGAAGCGCGAGAAGGCCGTTAAGCGCCTCGAGGTCGTTGACGCCTTCCTGAAGGGCGGCAACAGCCCCGCGAACATGATCCTGGACGTCATTCCGGTCATTCCGCCCGATTTGCGCCCGATGGTCCAGCTTGACGGTGGCCGTTTCGCCGCGTCCGACCTCAACGACCTGTACCGTCGCGTGATCAACCGTAACAACCGACTCAAGCGCCTGCTCGACCTGGACGCCCCTGCGATCATCGTGAATAACGAGAAGCGCATGCTCCAGGAGTCCGTGGACGCCCTGTTCGACAACGGCCGTCGTGGTCGCCCGGTCTCTGGCCGTGGCGGTCGCCCGCTCAAGTCGCTCGCCGAGGCCCTCAAGGGCAAGCAGGGTCGTTTCCGTCAGAACCTGCTGGGCAAGCGTGTCGACTACTCCGGCCGTTCGGTTATCGTTACCGAC
>JAIHVJ010000338.1 GCA_022720335.1 Collinsella sp. | reverse complement strand
CGGTGATGGAAAGAACGTATACAGAGGCGGCGGCGATGTCCTTCGCACGCTTGGCCAGCGGATGGAGCTCCTGGGTCGCTAGGTCGACGATAGCCTCCATAGCGGTGTTGCACAGCTCGCCGTGAATCACCAGGCCACAACAGATGATAATCGTGGCCCACTCGGCAATGTCAAGCCCCACGATACAGCCGGCGATGACGGTACACACGCCCGCCACGAGCATGACCTTAATGTTGCGCTCGGTCTTGACGGCGGTGACGAAGCCCTCCATGGCGTAGGAAAACGACTTTAAGAAGGACGGATGGTCCTTGTTCGATCCGGGAATCATAGACGGCTCCTAGTCGTGGGCGTGGTTGGTGATGGGGCCGACGTGGACTAGCTTAGGGTCCTCGCCGCGCTCGAGCGCCAGATCGCGCAGGATGGCGTCCTCGCGGGCCTCCATGACCTCGGCCTCGTCGTCCTCGATGTGGTCATAGCCCAGCAGGTGCAGCATTCCGTGTACGAGCATCAGACGGCACTCGTCAGCGGGGCTATTGCCAAAACCGGGGGCCTGACGGGCAATAACCTGCGGGGCCAAGATGATATCGCCGAGCTCGAGCGTCTCATCGGCGGGAATGTCATCGTCGAAGGCCGAATCGCACTCAAACGAAAGCACATCGGTGGTGCGGTCGATACCGCGCCACTCGTGGTTGAGCTCGTGCATCTCGTCCTCGTCGACATACGAAAGGGAAATCTCGACTCCACGTTCAACGCCCTCGGCGGCAAGCACAACCTCGCAGATGTGCTCCACCTCCTGCGCGTCGAGCAGCGTATCGAGCTCGGCATCGTTGCTGATCAATACACTCAACGGGACTCCTTTCGGTCGCGCGGGCGCTGCTCGCGCACGTCATCATAAGCTTCATATGCCTCGACGATACGACCCACCAGGGCATGGCGCACCACGTCGGCACGCTCGAGGTGAGAAAATGCGACATCGTCGACACGGCCCAAAATCTGCTCAACGTCGGCAAGACCGCCACGACGACCCACCAGGTCGCGCTGGCTCAGGTCGCCGGTAATCACGAACTTGGAGTTAAAACCCAAGCGCGTCAGAAACATCTTCATCTGCTCAGGCGTGGTATTTTGCGCCTCGTCGAGCACCACGAAGGCATCGCTCAGCGTGCGGCCGCGCATATAGGCAAGCGGGGCGATCTCGATCACGCCGCGCTCCATAAGCTCATCGGTGCGTTCGCGATCCATCATGTCAAAAAGGGCGTCGTAGAGCGGACGCATGTAGGGATCGATCTTTTCCTCGAGGGTACCGGGCAAAAAGCCCAGGTTCTCCCCCGCCTCGACAACCGGACGCGTCAAGATCAGACGGCCCACCTCGTGGCGCTTGAGCGCGGCAACGGCGAGCGCCATGGCCAGATAAGTCTTACCGGTGCCGGCAGGACCCAGGCCAAACGTGATGG
>JAIHVJ010000337.1 GCA_022720335.1 Collinsella sp. | reverse complement strand
GAGTTCTACGATCTGGACGTGAAGTATGTCGACCCTACGGATATCCATCGCATTCCGGCGCAGATTTCACCCGAGAATTACGCTCGCGCTCAGGAGCTTGCCTGTGCTGCTCACAAGGCCCTCGGTTGCCTGGGCATCTCGCGCAGCGATTTTATCGTGAGCGAGGACGGCCCCGTCATCCTCGAGACCAACACCATTCCCGGCATGACCGATACGTCGCTGTATCCGGATGGGATTCGCCACACAGACGACATGACGTTCCCGCAGGTCTGTGACAGCCTGATCCGTATGGGCCTTCGTCGAGCGGGCATTGCATGCTAATCGAGGACGCGGTTTCGTCAGGAACGCCGCAGTTTGTCATCGACTCCTATGCCACGCTTGCCGAACGCGCCAAAACGCAGTCCTTCGGCCTTATCGAGGAAGATGTGATTGTCCTCGATACCGAGACCACAGGTCTTTCGGTGCAGGACAACGAGCTGATCGAGATCTCGGCGGCCCGTCTGTCAAAGGCGGCGTCAACGTGAGCGATATCTGGATTGATTCGCTGGCGCTGTCGCGCATCGCGCTTCCGCGCCTGGCCTCGCACAAGCTGTCTTTTATGGCCGATCTGTTTGGCTGTGACTCGGTATCACACCGTGCCAATGCCGACGTCGATGCCCTGTGTGGCGTATGGCGTGTGTTGCTCGTGGCGCTCACCGACTTGCCCCAGGGCCTCATGGCGCGCCTAGCCGACATGCATCCGGATGTGCCTTGGTCCTATCGTCCTATCTTCTCATTCTTGGCGGGGCAGAACCCTGGTTCTATCTTCTCTCTCAGCGTCGCTCGTGCTGACGTTCTCAAGGCCGATCGCGCCGACGATCGGGTGGACGCCGACGAACTGCCGGTCCTCAAGATGCCGAGTCGTGAGGAGATTGAGGCAGACTATGCGCCGGGTGGCCTGGTCAATCGCATGTATCCCACTTACGAGCCGCGTGATGAGCAGATCGCGATGGCGCTCGAGGTCCGCGATGCGCTGGTCACGGGCACACATCGCGTAATTGAGGCGGGCACGGGCGTCGGCAAATCGATGGCCTATCTGGTGCCTTTTGCCGAGGCAGCACGCCGTAACAACATCACGGTTGGTATTGCGACCAAATCGAACAATCTTGCCGACCAGCTCATGTACCATGAGCTGCCAAAACTTGCCGAGCAACTGGACGGTGGTCTGTCATTTTGCGCTCTCAAGGGCTATGACCACTATCCGTGCCTGCGCAAGCTTGAGCGCATGAGCCGAGGCCAGGTCGAGATTACCACCAAGCGCGATCCGGCGGACACGCTCACGGCGGTCGCGGTCATTATGGCGTACGTCTGCCAATCAGCCGATGGCGACCTCGACTCGCTCGGCATTCGGTGGCGCAGCGTCAACCGCCCCGACTTTACGACGGCCTCGCGCGAGTGTGCTCGTCGCCTCTGCCCGTTTTTCCCTGATAAATGTTTGGTCCACGGCGCTCGCCGTCGTGCGGCGCATGCCGATGTGGTGGTCACCAACCATTCCCTGCTGTTCCGCAATGTCGCGGCCGAGGGCAGGATTTTACCTCCGATTCGTCATTGGGTAATCGACGAGGCCCATTCCATCGAGCGCGAGGCGCGCCGCCAGTGGGCGCGCGTGGTGTCGGCGGACGAATCACGCGTTCTGTTTGAGCGCCTGGGTGGCTCGAGCACCGGCGCGCTAAGCCAGGTTTCCCGTGATTTGGCAACCTCCGAGGGCTCTACGCTCTATCTGGGCCTTACTGCCAAGGCGACGTCGACGGTTGCGCGCGCGAGCATGGCAATCGCCGACGTGTTCGATGGCGTTCGCGAGCTCGGCCGCCGTGCGCGTGGGGGTTATGACAATGCCAATCTATGGATTGGCCCCGAGCTGCGCGAATCTGACGACTGGCATGATTTCTTACAGTCGGCCTACACTGGCATCGAC
>JAIHVJ010000084.1 GCA_022720335.1 Collinsella sp. | reverse complement strand
AACCTTTGATATGGGCTATCAGGGTATTGCCGGCGGTTCGGACAAGATCAAGCTCAAGACGAGCGGAAATGTCGCCCGCGTCACGCGCGACATCTTCCATATAACCGGCGAAGGCGATCAGGTTGCAACAATCACTTGGACGGTCGAGCCCGGTGCACACGCTACGGCATAAGGCGATCACATCGGCCGCCATCGTCGGCATCCTGGTGCTCGCGCCGGCAGTGGCTTTTGCCCAACAAGAACAGGCGCAGGCCGCCACGCAAGTGACGGTCGACCTCTCGGGGCTCGATCGCGGCGACCGCCAGGAACCGTTGGCGCAAACGGGCGACGAAAAGCAGCTCTTGGCAGCAAGCGTCGCTGCGGCGGGCGCGGGAGCCACCGGCCTCGGACTGTGCATCAAACGCAACCAGCAATAAGACACAACCAGCTCGCACAATATAAAGCAAGGAGACCCCATGGCATCGAAGAACCTTTTGCCCGTCGTCGCGCTCTGCGGCGCACTCGCAACCGGAACGCCTATCGCCGCTTGGGCGACCCCCGTCATGGCGGACTCCTTGCCGGCAGCCCTAAGCCCCGCACCAGACCCGTCGAGCGTCATTGCGTGCAAGCGGTTTTCGCTCACACAGGCAACAGTCTCGACCTCGGGATGCCTTCGTCAGGACACGGACAGCTCGATAGTCGTGGATATCAAGCGTTCGGACAAGACGGACGGCTCCCAGGCAGGATGCGCCATCTGCACGTGGCGCTCAGTTGCGCTCGATGCAGATGACGACCCTTGCGATTTGGAGCTACGCATCGACATCGCTTCGGTCGATGACTCGGCGAACGAAGCGAAGGTCGCCTTCGACAGCGCGTTTTTCGAAGAAGAAGGAGGTGTATGCCTGGGCTGCGTTGTCTCGCACGCCGACGGCGCGCAGCCCACGCTCTCATTCACGGCATCGTTGCGGATAACCAAAGCCAGCACCGACACCGTCGCAACGGGAGAGACCCCCCTGTTGTTCTACGCCGACAATGCCGAAGGCGCCAAAATCAAAGACGATAAGCAAAACGGGTCGCTCAGCCTTACTCGAGGGGCGAAACTCTGCCCTATTGAGATCGATGTCCAGGCGCAAGACAGGCAGCGCGTACTTGCCGACCCGGCGCTCCTCGAAATGGAATGGAATGGAGCTGGAGCCATCGGGATTGCTCCCTTTGCATTGAACGAAATGGCCTTCCCATCAAAAGATGGGACCACGAACGCAGCCATAACAGAGGATAAAGCAGATAGCGCGTCACTGTCGGCTAACGACATCTCCGCCCCTTCAGAGGAACCGGATGAAACTGCTATCGAGTCAAACGATCCCCAACTCGAGGACGGCCTAGGCCTTGCTACGCCTCAAGATGTCGATGAGGGCAACTGCTGCATGCTCACCGCACTCGACCACACGACGACCGTCGACGCCGCGAACATCGAAGTTGCCGCCGCCAATCAGCCCGTCCGCAAGTCGGCTATCATCGCATTTCCCGAGTCCGTCGAGGTCGTCCTTTTGCCATCGGGCGAAATCGTGGCACCAACATTGCTCACCTTGTTAGGCGCCAAGAATACTCGGAACGAAATCAAGAAGATCACGATCGTCGACCCTGCAACCACTGCCAAGCTGCGCCTATACGCCGTTGCCCCAGATGGAAGCAAAACCTTGGAATTCGATGGCGACACGCTCCTGGCCTGGCGACGTCTGGACATTATGGAAGACGTCTCGTACCAGATTGAACTTGAAGGGTTTGACCGCGCCCGCGATGCCGATATCATCGCCGCGGGCATCGAGTCCCCACAACGGCTGATGACGCTACGCTTTGAATACTATCCCTACGTTCCGACGACAACCTAAGGCTTAACCGCTGTACGCCAGACTTAATACCACTCATATAACGTATTAGACAAGTCGCAATATGCCCTGCGTTCTATTCTGTTACGATTGCCAAGGTGGCATCAATACGGGAGGATCCATGCCGGGTTTGGGAACGATCATCAACGTCGCGCTTTTGATTGCAGGCGGTCTTTTGGGATTAGCGGGCGGTCGCTTTATCACACCGCGCATCCAAGACACGCTCATGAAAGCATCGGGGCTGTGCGTCCTGTTTATCGGCTTGGGCGGCACCATGCAAAAGATGCTCGTTATCGACGGCGGCGCCCTGTCGACCACCGGTACCACTATGCTGATCGTCTCGTTTGCCCTCGGATCGCTCATCGGCGAAGCCATCAACCTGGAAGCTGCCATCGAAAACCTCGGCGAATGGCTCAAGCGCAAAACCGGAAGCGAGGGAGACAACGAGTTCACCAACGCCTTTGTCTCGGCATCGCTCACCGTGTGCATCGGTGCCATGGCCATCGTGGGATCGATTCAGGACGGCCTGCTCGGTGACTGGTCCACGCTCGCCCTGAAGGGCGCACTGGACTGCATCATCGTCTGCACCATGACGGCCTCGCTCGGCCGCGGCTGCATCTTCTCGGCCCTGCCCGTCGCCGTGTTCCAGGGGACGATCACGCTGTTTGCCGGCGCACTCTCCCCCATCATGACCGCCGCGGCACTCGACAGTCTTTCGCTCGTGGGCTCCATGCTCATCTTCTGCGTCGGCGTCAATCTGATTCGCCCCCAGACCTTCCGCACGGCCAACATGCTCCCCTCCGTCGTCATAGCCGTCATCTACGCCCTTCTGTTCTAAGTCTATCTACATAGCGGTATCTCGAACATCTGTTTGATGCTGTGCTATGATATGAGGTCACCGACACCGTATAGGGAGAGGAGAGGGCGGTGGCCGACCAGGACGTCAAGATGCTCATTGAGCGCATTATGGCCGAGGCCCGGACCCATCAGTCCGCCCGCTTCTCAAACAAAATCTATGCTGACGAGCCGATTCTCAAGACCGGCCGTCAGATGCAGAACTTCCTCCCCGACCAGTACCGCAAGATGCGCGAGATATCGCGCTGGCAAGACGACCCCAAGGGCGGTGCGGGGCGTTGGCTTTCAGAGGCGGAGCTTTTTTACCGCCAGGGCCTGCTGATGGCCAACTTCGAGGACGATTGCCCCTACAACGGCACCTTCAAGTCGTACTTTCCCACCTACAACGCCATGAGCGATCGACAACTGCGCGGCTACTTTACCTGGCGCGCCCAGGTGCGCCGCGGCAATATCGAGGAAACGTCTACATCCTTTGCCTTCTTATATCTCTATGAGCTGATCTGCGGCATTGGCGTCGATGATCCGCTCGATGGCTTTGACAAGATCAAGGCGTTTTGGGGTGCCTATCGCGCCTTTGAGCCCGGCATCGACCGGTTCGCACGCGTATGGCTGCAGGATTACGCCGTATTCCACGGGCTCGACCCTAGGTTGCTTCGCGACTCTAAAACCGTCATGTTCGATAACGCCCTTATCGAGCTGCGACGCGCGGCTCGAGACCTTGCGCCCGCGCAGGCGCCGTCCGGTCAAACCGCTAAGCGTCGCAAAACCTCAGAGCCCACGCTCCCCCTTCCGCCTGACGAGGCGCGCGAGGAGCGGCTCATGGCCGCCATCAACGCACTCTCCACGTACAACCTCAATAACTCAAGGCTCGACCGCGGGCACCATCTCGACCTTCGCCATGTGGCATGCGCCGTATATGTCCGCATGGCGCGCTACTATGACACGCACCGAAAGACCGGCATCGTAGCGAGCTTGTTTGGGGAGGAGACGGCCATGCCCTACACCATGTTTGCCTCGGCCGTCTTCTTTGCGCCCGAGCGCCACGAGGACTGCGAATACCGCTTGGACCCCATCCATATCTACCGTTGCCAAAACGGCTTTTGGGAGTGTATGCGCATCCACGGCAGCAGACAAAAGAGTAGTAAGCTCGGTGAGATAATGCGCGCCTGCGACCAGCGCCTGCGCTTGGCGTTGGACCCCAGCCATCCCCTGAAGGAAGAAAAGGTTCCCAAGTATTTGGCCAAGATCATCGATGACGAGATCGTGGCATGGCTTTCGTGGAACGCCACACACCAGCCCGTCAAGATCGATATCGACCTGAGCCAGCTGGGGCATATCCGAAGTGCCGCCGCGCAGACGCGCGAGGCGCTTTTGATCGACGAGGAACGCGAGGACGACACGACCGCGGATGTCGAGGAAGCGGACTCTGGGCAACCGGAAGCCGAACCCGTGGCCAACATGATTGTCGAGCCGGTCGCGGCGCCCATGGAACAGGACGAGGCTGACGAGCCGACCATCTCAACTGAGCAGTTTGGCGTCGTAGCCCCGCTCCTCGCGCCAGCGCCCGCACCCGCGACGGCCATGTCCGCCGACACCGCGTCCGCACTCGTCCCCGCCGCAGAAGGCTACCTTCGTGCGTTGCTCGAGCAGAACGCGGCGCAGGCAGCATCGGCTGTGGCGCGGTCGGACCAAAGCGAAGATATGCTCGTCGATAGCATCAACGAAGCGCTCTTTGACCTGGTGGGCGACACCGTTATTGAATTTGGCGCGACAGGACCACAGATTATCGAGGACTACGAAGCAGACGTGAGAGGATACCTAGACCATGAGTGATACCGCATCCGCAGCGCCCCGCGTGCCCAAGCGCGTCGCCGCCGTCATTCTCAACTCGCTCAAAGGCGGCGTCGTCCCGCGCATCGGCCTTCCCTACATTACCGTGGGACGCGAGGTCGAGATCCGCGCCTTGCTCACCGACCTAAGCCTCATCGCCGATGGCGGCGCAAGTTTTCGCTTCCTAGTCGGTCGCTACGGCGCGGGCAAGAGCTTTTTGCTCCAAACTATTCGCACGCACGCCATGGGCGAGGGGTTCGTCGTCGCCGATGCCGACCTATCCCCTGAGCGCCGTCTGCAGGGCGGCCAGGGACAAGGCCTTGCCACCTACCGCGAGCTCATCCGCAACATATCGACCAAGACGCGCCCCGAAGGCGGTGCGCTCAACCTTATCCTGGATCGTTGGGTCGCCTCGTGTGCCGATGCCGACGAGTCTGCCGTCAATGCCCAACTGGCCCCGCTCGAGGAGATGGTCCACGGCTTCGACTTCACCCGCATGCTTCGCCGCTATCGCGCGGCCGTATCCGAGGGCGACGAAGAGGCCATGAGCCGCGTGACCAAATGGATACGCGGCGAATACCGCACCAAGAGCGAGGCTCGCGCCGAACTGGGTTCCTCAACCATCATCAGCGATGACGACTGGTACGACTACGTTAAGCTCATTGCGCGCTTTTTGGTCTGCAGCGGCTACAAGGGCATGCTGGTGCTCATCGACGAGCTCGTGAATCTGTATAAGATTCCCAACGCCATCACGCGCCAGTACAACTACGAGAAAATCCTGACCATGTACAACGACACGCTTCAGGGCAAGGCGCAGTACCTGGGCATGATCATGGGCGGCACGCCAACCTCCATCGAAGACCGCCGCCGCGGCGTGTTCTCCTACGAGGCCCTGCGCAGCCGTCTCGCTCAGGGCCGTTTTGCGCGCGATGACCTCAAAGACATGCTCGCGCCTATCATCCGCCTGCAGCCGCTCACCTACGAGGAGCTGCTGGTGCTCATCGAAAAGCTCATGCAGATCCATGCCGGCTACTTTGGCTGGACGCCCACGCTTATCGAGAACGATTTGGTAGACTTCCTCAAGATCGAGTTCGGTCGCGTGGGAGCCGACACGCACCTGACGCCCCGTGAAGTCATTCGTGACTTTATCGAGCTGCTCGATATCCTATGCCAAAACCCCGACGCCAACGTGGCCGAGCTACTGCAAAGCGTCGGCGGCGACGCGCTGGCGCCGGCAGCCGCAACAGACGGCACCGGCACCGCAGGCGGCGACCGTAACTTCGCCGAATTCACCATCTAACCCGCCAAAAAGGGACAGGTTTATTTTGGCAGGTTTTATCTAGGCAAACGTTGAAGCAGTCATGCAGCAAGCCACTGCCCACCGCGTTGAGAGATTCGCTTTTGAAAGGAGGCCTCGTGAACGCCTTTGACCGCTACGCCCCGTTTATCCAAGACTTCATCTACTCCCACGATTGGGAGAGCCTGCACTCCATTCAGGTTGCGGCGGCAGATGCCATCTTTAACACGCAAGATAATGTGCTCCTGACGGCATCCACGGCTTCCGGCAAAACCGAGGCAGCCTTCTTTCCTATCCTGACCGAGTTTTGGGAGAACCCGCCCGCAAGCGTTGGCGCCCTCTACATTGGCCCCCTCAAGGCACTCATCAATGATCAGTTCGTCCGTCTCAATGACCTGTGCGAAGAAGCCGACATCCCCGTCTGGCACTGGCATGGCGATGTCTCGCAGTCGCACAAGACCAAGCTCATCAAAAAGCCGAGCGGCATCTTGCAGATTACGCCCGAGTCGCTCGAGGCACTCCTGATCCATAAGCACATGGCGATCCCGCGCATGTTCTGCGACCTGCGCTATGTGGTCATCGACGAGGTCCACTCGCTCATGCGCGGCGACCGTGGCGGGCAGACGCTCTGCCTTATCGAGCGACTCTCGCGCATGGCCGGCGTGCAGCCTCGACGCATTGGCCTTTCCGCCACCATCGGCGACCCCGAGCGCACGGGCGCTTTTCTCTCACAGGGAACGGGGCGCGACTGCGTTATCCCCCGCTTTGAAGAACCGAGCCGCGTGTGGCGCATCTCCATGGAGCACTTCTACAACTCTGGTCCCCAGGCACAGCAGCGGGGATTCGAGAGCATGGGTCCTCAAGAGGCCGAAGTGCTTGCGTGCGAGCGCATTGAGGCAGCGGCACCCGCGGCACTGCCCGTCAGCACCCAAGACATGCGCCATAGCGGACAACTCACACAGGAGGAACGCCGCCGGCGGAGGCCGTATGCTCCATGCTGCGCAGCTACTGCGAGAGCCGACACGAGCCCGACCGTTTCCTCATCCATCACGGCAATCTTTCGGCATCGTTGCGCGAGACAGCCGAGGAGCTTATGCGCGACGAAGAACAGGCACAGACGACCGTCACCACCTCTACGCTTGAGCTTGGCATCGATATCGGCCGTCTGGAGCGCGCCTTCCAGATTGACGCGCCGTTTACCGTCAGTTCCTTTTTGCAGCGCATGGGCCGCACGGGACGCCGCGATCTTCCGCCCGAGATGTGGTTTGTCATGCGCGAGGAAGAACCCGAGCCGCGCACGATGATGCCCGAGACCATTCCGTGGAAGCTCCTGCAAGGCATCGCGCTCGTGCAACTCTATCGCGAGGAAAAATGGGTCGAGCCGCCCGAGCTCGATCGACTCCCCTACAGTCTGCTCTACCACCAGACCATGTCGACCCTCGCCAGTACCGGAGAGCTCACGCCGGCCGAACTTGCCCAGCGCGTGCTCACGCTCAGCTATTTCCACCGCGTCTCGGCCGATGACTATCGCGTACTGCTGCGCCACCTCATCAAGATCGACCACATCCAGGTCACCGAGGGCGGTGGGCTCATCGTGGGTCTCGCGGGCGAGCGCATCATTAACAACTTTAAGTTTTACGCCGTGTTCCAGGAAAACGAGGAGTTCACCGTTCGCAGCGAGTCGGCCGAGTTGGGCACGATCGTCAATCCGCCACCGCCCGGTGAGCGCATCGCCATCGCGGGCCATTGCTGGGTTGTTGAGGAAGTGGACTGGAAGCGCCATACCGTCTTTGCCACGCAGGTCAAGGGCCGTGTGCCGGCCTACTTTGGCGACTGCCCCGGCGACATCAACACACATGTGCTCGAACGCATGCGCAAAGCGCTCAATGAACATGCCGCGTATCCGTACCTTATGGGTAACGCGCGGGCCCGCTTGGCGCAGGCTCGCCATACGGCCGAGATTTCGGGCGCGGGAACCAAGCCACTCATCAACCTGGGTGGCGACACCTGGGTACTCTTCCCCTGGCTGGGCAGCTACGCCTTTTTGGCACTCGAGCGCATGCTCAAGATTAAGTGTGCCGCGGAGCTGGGCCTTCGCGGACTCGACCCATCGCGCCCGTACTTTATGCAGTTTAAGATGAAGGCCGACGAGGAGACGTTCTTTGAGGTGCTCGCCGCCGAGGCCGAGAAGGACTTCAATCCCATCGAGCTCGTCTATCCCGGCGAGGTGCCTTATTTTGATCGCTACGACGAGCACGTTCCCGAGGAGCTCGTGCGCAAAGGCTTTGCCGAAGGCGTGCTCGACATAGAGGGCATGAAGCAGCGTGTCCGCAGCTGGGGCGACCACACATAAAACCAGTCTTTTTGGGACGGGGAGACTTACTTGTCGTGAAGGACGGTGCCGAGGAAGTCCGTGTCGAAGGGCACGGCTTCGGCAAAGGCGTAGTCGCCGTCGCTGGCGATGAGCAGGTAGTTTTCCTCGCCGCCGAACTTCGCATCGCCACAGGGGACCACCCAGGCGTGGACGAATACCTCAAGTGCCGTGGCAGCGCAGTCGCGCAGGAACGTCACATCGCTCCCCTCGTTTGCGCTCACGATATTGGCCACGTAGACACCACCGGGGTTCAGGCTGCCCCGCACCAGGCGCAGCGCCTCAACGGTCGCCAGCTCACGCACGGGCTCGGCACCGCCAAAGCAATCGCTCACGACCACGTCGTAGCGACGATGGCCCACGCTCGTCACACCCAGATACGAGCGAGCCTCAGCGGTTATTACCCGCAGGCGATCGCCCACCGTGCGCTCCAGCTCGTCCAGATAGAACCAACGGCGCGCCAGGCGCGTAATCTCTCCGTCATACTCGATGACGTCCATGCGCAAGCCCTCGTGCGACATCAGGGCGAATTTAGGATAGGCAAACCCGCCGCCGCCCAGCATAAGCATACGGTCGATGCCGTGACCATAAGCGTCGCGCATCGCATCCTCGGACTCAAACACGTCGTCAAACGCACGATAGTACGCAAAGACGGGCTCGGCCCAACGCTCACCGACATAGCTCGCGCTTTGGTAGACGCCGCCTTGCACCAACACGCGAATCTCATCGCCGCCCTCATCGTGCACGCGTTTCACACGCGCCAACCCATTGCGGGTTCGCGCAACCTGCAGACAGGCAGCGCGAACAGCGACGGCGGCCGCACCAAGCGCCGCGGCTCCCAGAGCAACGCCGGCAACGACGCCGGCAGAAACACTCGGCTTGTTCATTTAGAGCTCCTTTTGCAGATAAAGGCCATGGTCGTAAAAACCCAAATGGCGATAGTACTCGCGCGTGCCAATCGCGCTGATCACGTTGATGCGCGCATAGCCCGCGTCCCGAGCAATATGGCACGCACGCTCCACGAGCAAACGCCCCAACCCGTGATGCTGCGCCGCCTGGCCCTGGTCACCCACGCGTGCCGCCATGCCATACACGTGCACCTCGCGA
This sequence comes from Collinsella sp., assembly GCA_022720335.1. Lineage (GTDB taxonomy): Bacteria > Actinomycetota > Coriobacteriia > Coriobacteriales > Coriobacteriaceae > Collinsella. The sequence continues at coordinate 6,280 of JAIHVJ010000084.1, read as the reverse complement.
ATCATCGCCTCGTCCGGCGTCGTCGGCAACTCGTCCGCATGCGCGGCAACAAATGAATGGTCGGGCAGCGACAGGCGCAAAAAGCCCGCGATCTTGCCCTGCGGCGTCACCCACTGCAAAAAGCGCTCGTAAGTCACCGGCGTCTCGTACGCCACTTCCTCATCAAGAGATAGCTCATCCAAGTCGGCACCCGCCGTACTGATCTCGCGATAGCGAATCTCGCGCACCGTCGCACCGTCACCCCGAGCAGCCAGGCGGTTCTCAACGAGCTGACGCAGGTTGGGCTTCTTGTTGCCCACCATGATGTCATCGGAACTAAAATCGCGGATCATGCGACTGATACGGCAGAACGCCGGCGTCACCACGATGTCGTCGGCCAGCACGTCGAGCAGTTCTTCCTCGGTATAGGGGCGCCACTCGCCGCGCTCGTAGCAGCCCACCAGACGCGAGCCCTCGATGAGCGCACACGGGTAGACCTTGACCTCGTCGGGCATAAAGGCCCCCTCAGTCATAAAGTGCTCGTAGTCGCGCTTGTCCCCCTCGGGTGTGGCGCCCAGCAAGTTGAGCATAAAATGCGCGTGGATCTTAAAGCCAAACAGACGCGCAAGCGAAAACGCCCGCTCGATCTGCGCCACCGAAATGCGACGCTCGTTGATATCGAGCAGGTGCTGGTCAAGGCTTTGGATGCCCATCTGAATCTTGGTGCAGCCCAGGCGACGAATGAGCGTGAGCGCCTGTGGCGTCACGGCATCGGGGCGCGTCTCGATAACGAGCCCCACCACGCGATGCTTCGCCGTCTCGTTGATGCGCTGCTGACGTTCAAGCTCCTCCATCGTGGTCGTCTGCCACTCGGCGACCTCGCCCCACGGCGTACCGGGACCGTACAGACGACGCACCGCGCGGTTATAGCCACCCACGGCAGCATCCACACGCCCCTGCTCGTCGGCAACACCGCTCGCAAGCTCGGCCTCGTCGGTCGCAATACCGGCAGCCCGATAGCGCTCACGGCGTTCTGTTACCACCGGCGGCAAGGCATCGGCAGGAGCGTCATCGAGTAGACGCCCTGCCTCGGCACGGCTGATGCCCGGACGCGCCAACATGGGGTTGGCAGCCACGCCGGCGACGGCATCGTCATTGAGCGCACGGAAAAGCTCTGACATAAACCATGTCTGATACCCTTGCGGATAGTCGCTCCAGGTGCCACCGAGCACAATGAGCTCTATCTTGTCGGTCGCATGCCCCATCTGCGAAAGCGCCGTCAAACGGGCACTCACCTGCAGATACGGGTCAAAGCAATTTTGCTCCGCACGGGCGCATGCCGGCTCGGCGTGCAGATAGCTCTTGGGCATGCGCAGGTCGTTGGGGCAAAACAGGCAATCGCCCGAGCACGGCCAGGGCTTGGTGATGACGGTAATGGTCGCCACACCCGAAGCCGTGCGGCGCGGCTTCATACGCAGCACCTGCAGCAGTTGACGTTCCAGATCGGAATCGACATTCCACGCAGCCCACCGAGCCGGCTCCTCACGTTTAACCCGCTGGTAAAACGGCAGCAGGCGGCGCTTGGCCAAATCGCGTTTGTCGGCACCCTCGCGGCGCGCCTCGGCATGTATCAATTTGACGAGCGCTTTGTCGTCCACGGTCTCGCCGCGACGCAGAGCCTCGAGTATGTTCAAGATAATCTGTTCCATGCCCCCATTGTAAAGGCAAAGGCGCCGAAGCCGACCACGGCCCCGGCGCCTCCATCAAAGAGCACGGCTATGGTTTATAAGTCTTCGATAGCCGTCTGTCACTCCGGATCAAACGACATGTCGCCCGAACCGACCTTAAAACGATACGTGGCAGACTTATCGCCGTTATCGAATTCAAGATTCAAAATGGTCTCGCCGTCGTAGCCAAGCGGAAGGAAATCGCTCTCGAAGTCGCCGCTACCCAGGGTAAGGCTCGCCTTAAAGCCCGTCGAGTTCGGAACCGTCATCTCCACATCGCCCGAGCCCACGCTCACGTCCATCGACTTCGCGGGGGCCTGGTAGAGCTCGAACGTCGCATCGCCCGAACCGACCTCGGCATTCAGGGTATCGGTCACGGTGCCCGTAAACTCAACGTCTCCCGAGTCCAAAGTCAGGTTGAGGTCATGGCACGCAATGTCCGTGACCGTCAGATCACCCGATCCTACATTCGCTGTAATGCCCACCATGTTATCGGCAGCTTCGCGCGGCAGTTCGACGGTAACCGTGCGGTCAATGGCGCGCTCGTCATCGCAATCGAACTGGCGAATTTTGAGCGTAGAGCCCTTGATTTCGGCCAGGTTCTGGGTTGCCGCATCAAAGGCAGCGGTCCCCGTTGCCACACGCCCGCTTTCAATTACGCGCACCGGCCCGCCGGAGACGTGTTTGACCTCGACCGTGCCCGACGTCACGTCCAAGTCAAGCGATGTGAACGCGTCGGTATCAAACGTTTCGCTCGAAAGCTGTTGAGGCTGAGCGGAATAGTTGCCGCCATCCAAAAGATCGTCCTCGTCAACCGCATCGTCCGTACCAGACAAGCCGGATACAAAATCGTCGAGATCCCACGGACCATCAAAATGAATCAATGTCCGCGAAATGCCAAAGACAAGCCCAACAATGAGCACAAACGCTCCGATGCCGACGCCCAGGCGCAGCTTGGATTCATGCGAAAGCTTCATCATTCATCACCCTCTTTGGCAATCGGCTCAGCGGTAGTCGCGGTAGCCACGTCAGTATCAGGTTCCGCAGAAGTATCCTTCCCCTGGGCCCTGACCGCCACCGGCGCCGGACCAACCTGAATATCCCCACGCGCCCAATCACCATCGAGCGCACGTGCCACCCAGTGATAGATGGGAATCGTAAAGAAGATCAGTGCGGCAAAGGGGCCGGCACCAAACAGGAACATCAGCAAAAAGAACAGCAGCCAGCACACGGCCCAATACGGGAACGACTGGAACGGGCCCTTCACCGGAGTCGAGCCAACTGCGCCGCCACTCGTCGCCTGCGCCGTAACGGCATTGGCGGCCTGCGCACTCCAGCTTGCCGCTTGCGCCGCCTTGGCGGCGGCATCACTCGCCTGCGTTGCCGCCTCGGTAGCTCGTGCCGCCGCCTCATGGGTACGGGCGCGCTCCGCCGCCTCAGCCTCGCGCTGACGGGCGCGGTCCTCGTTCTCAAACTCGATATCGTCCTCGATCTCATCGCTCGGATTGAGCAACTCGTCCAAGCTCACACCGTAGAGCTTGGCGAGCGAGATCAAGTTCTCGGTATCGGGCGAGCTCTCTGCACGCTCCCATTTACTGACCGCTTGGCGCGACAGCCCCAGCTTTCGTGCCAGCCCTTCTTGGCTAAAGCCTTTGCTACGGCGAAGGTCGGCGAGCCGCTGCGCAGTTTCTACATTCATGGTTCCTCCTATGTGATGCCAGCCGTGCCGCCGGACCGTTTTTGTTCTTAAGGCGCCTTGCACAGTTAAAAATGTATCCGCCACCGCCAAAAGCATGCCACCTATTCTAGTGAGATTTTTGACAACCGGCGGTTGCGGGTGCATATGAGCTGCGGAAATGTGTCCAAACAAAGCAATGACCCGCAGCTCGGTTGTCCCCGTTGCAGCGTTAACGGTAGTATGGTCGTACTGTTTATTCCGCACCGCCAACGGAGGGAGTTCCGCGCCGTGAACCGCGATTTCGCCTCATCGCTCATCCAGCTCAACAACACGTTCTATCGCGAGCACTCCGCCTCCTTCTCCGATACGCGCCAGGCCCCGTGGCCCGGCTGGGTGCGCACCATGGACATCGCGCTCGGGCAGCTCGACGTCGCCACGATCGAGCATCCCGTCCGCGTCTTCGATCTTGCCTGCGGCAATATGCGATTCGAGAATTTTGCCGCCGGCGGCGCACTTGCCGCCAAGGGCGTCGACGGCGCAAACCCCTCGGCAGATGCCAGCTGCCCGTTTGAGTTCTATGGTGTCGACTCGTGCCAGGATTTGGCTATCGATGCGCGCGGTCACGCCCTGCGCATTCCCAACCTGCACTTCCAGGAACTCGACGTGCTCGATGCCCTTATGAAGCTCAACCCCGCCGAGACACCCGACGTGCTTTTCGACGCCCCGCTCGCCGACATCTCGGTCTGCTTTGGTTTTATGCACCACGTGCCGTCGTGCGAGTACCGCGTACGCGTGCTCGACGCCCTGGTGCGCCAGACGCGCCCGGGCGGCATCATCGCCATTAGCTTTTGGGAGTTTATGAACGACGAGCGCATGGCGCGCAAGGCTGTTCGCGCCGAGGCCCGCGCCGAGCTCACCCCGCCGTTTGAGGGTTACGATTCCGCGCAGTTTGAAGCCGGCGACCACCTCATTGGCTGGCAAAACGACCGCCACGCCTACCGCTATTGCCATCACTTTGACGATCAGCAGATCACCGACCTGGTGCGCGGCGTCCGTACGTTCTACAAGAGCGGTGAGGTCCCCGTACGCGAGCTTGAGCGCTTCCATGCCGACGGTCGCAGCGGAGAGCTCAACCGCTATGTAATCCTCAAACGCCTGTAGGCACCGACGACTCGCCGCCGAGCCGCATCGCATCTTTCGGGCAAACTATGCCCACCCTTTTTTCAACCCATTGACGGAACGTGCAACCATGCGTTCCACACTTATGACCAAGGAGCCTCATGGGAGCCGTCCACGTTCGCACGCCTAAGAACTTTGTGCTCGAGGAGCGCCTGGAGCGCTACGCCGATGCGATTGAGACGAACCCCGAGGCTTATGCCGGAGATTGGCGCGAGGCTTGCGCGCCAGCTGGCAGCAAGCCCTTCGAACACCTTCACCTGGATCTTGGCTGTGGCAAGGGAACCTATCTGGTCGAGCGCGCCCACCGCGAGCCCGATGCCCTCTTTATCGGCATGGACCAGGAGCCCATCTGCATCGCCTATGCCGCGCAGAAAATCTGCGAGCAGGAACTGACCAACGCACTCGTCCTGCCCCGAGGCGCCGCATCGCTGCCACAGCTGTTTGCCGCAGGCGAACTCGATGCCATCACCATCAACTTTCCCACGCCGCAGCCCAAGGCCAAGTACGCCAAAAAACGACTCGTCCATATGGACCATCTGATGCTCTACCGCCCGCTCTTTGCAGCCGGCGCCACCGTCACGCTGCGAACCGACAGCAAGCCATTGCGCGACTACGCCCCTACCTGCCCGATAACCTCGATGAGCTCGCCTATGTGCCTCTGGGCATGGAAGAGGCCGTCGAGAACTTTAGAAACCGTGCCCGCAAGGGCAAGAAGCGCCTGCCTCAGGAACGCTAGTACCGCGCGCCCATTTCCTGCATTTTCTTGCCTGCGAACGCATCGATGCGACGCTACGCCATAATAGTTGGCGGACAAACGGCGAGAGAAAGCAACCACATGGCACAGACCACGACAGATACCGCCGCCAGCACCGTCTCCGGCGCCGGCGCCGCCAGCTCATTCTCGGGCGGCACGGGAACCGAAGCCGAGTTCGGCTCGCTCGGCGCGCTCTCCCCCACCTGGTGGGAGCCCGAGGACGACAGTGAGCCCGAACCATGGCTCACGCCCGATCAGGCCTTTGAGCGCTTCTTTGAATGGACGAGCGATCGCGGCATTGAGCTGTGGGATCACCAAGAAGAGGCTCTCATGGACCTGGCCGCCGGAGATCACGTCATTTTGGGCACGCCGACCGGATCGGGTAAATCGCTCGTCGCGCTGGGTATGCTCTTTATGGGCATGGCACAGGGCAAGCGCTGTTATTACACGGCCCCCATCAAGGCTCTGGTCAGCGAGAAGTTTTTCGACCTTGTGCAGGTGCTCGGCCGCGATAACGTCGGTATGATCACCGGCGACACGCATATCAACACCAAGGCGCCCGTCATCTGCTGCACGGCAGAGATCCTTGCCAACGACGCACTGCGCGAGGGCGAAGATGCCGATGTTGGCTGCGTCGCCATGGACGAATTCCACTACTTTGCCGACCCCGATCGCGGTTGGGCCTGGCAGGTGCCGCTGCTCACCCTGCCCCACACACAATTCATGCTCATGAGCGCCACGCTCGGCGATGTCACTGCCATCGCCGCCTCGCTCGAGGAGCACACCGGCGCTGCTTGCGACTTGGTTGTCGACGCCCCGCGTCCCGTTCCGCTGAGCTACGACTATGTGACGACCTCCCTCGAGGGCACGGTCGAGCTCGCCATGCGCCGCGGCGAGGCCCCGCTCTATATCGTGCACTTTAGCCAGGATGCCGCCCTTGCGACGGCACAGTCGCTCGCCAAT
>JAIHVJ010000336.1 GCA_022720335.1 Collinsella sp. | reverse complement strand
TGGCTGGAGCGATCGTCAGTACTTTGATGCCGTAGTTATTGCCAACACCGATTCGGTGCTGCGTGCCGTGGACTACCTTATCGAGAAAGGTCACAAGCAAATCGGCTATCTGGCGGGCGACCTTCGTATCCGCAACTTTAAGGACCGCGAGCGCGGCTATCGCCAAGCGCTTGAGGATGCGGGCCTCGAGGCCAATCTGGCATGGCGTGTCACGCTGGGCACCACGCTCGAGGGTGCCTATCGCGACATGGGCGCGTGGCTCGACAGCGTCTCGCGCGACGACCTGCCGACGGCTTTCTTTGCCGAGAACGACGTGCTCGCCGTAGGCGCCATGCGCGCGCTCAACGAGCACGGTATTCGCGTGCCCGAGGATGTTTCGATCATCGGCTTTGACGACCTATCTTTGGGTGCCTTCTCCAACCCGCCGCTCACCACGGTGCATGTTCCCAAACACGAGGTGGGCGAGATTGCGGTGCGCCGCCTGGTGGGCAACATCCGCAATCCCAAGAGCTATACCTGCAAAACGGCCGTGTCGACCTATTTTGTCGAGCGCCAGAGCGTGCGTGAAATCTAGGCGGAACGGCGCCAGGCCTCAGAGCGGAAAAGTCCGCCAAAGGCAACCATACATAACGCTACCAAGAGGGGGTCCTTCGGGGCCCTCTTTTTGTTGCCCTTGTATGTTCAGATTGTTTACATACCGTTTAGGCTGATTTCTCTACCGTCCACGGGTATTTCGCGCTAAACTTCTAAACATAAGAGTAAAACATTTAGTAAACAGAATAAAACGAAACACACGTCTGTTTACTGAACATGTGATTAGGGGAGGACGTACATGGACAAGATCAAGCTCGGCTTTGTGCCCACGCGCCGCAGCATCTTTAGCGCGCCGGACGCGATCAAGTATCGCGGCCTTACGGCTGATCGCCTGCGCGAGATCGGTGTCGACATTGTGGATATCGATGACATCAATGACGAGGGCCTGCTGTTCGACGACAGCCATATCGAGCCTATCGTCAAGAAGTTCCGCGCCGAGGGCGTCGACGGCATCATGCTGTGCCACGCCAACTTTGGTACCGAGTACGTCTGCGCTCGCCTTGCCCGCGAGCTCGGCCTGCCCGTGCTGCTGTGGGGCCCGCGCGACGAGCGCCCCGAGCCCGACGGCGCCCGTCTGCGCGATAGCCAGTGCGGCCTGTTCGCCACTGGCAAGGTCCTGCGCCGCTTCCAGGTGCCCTTTACCTACATGACCAACTGCCGCCTGACCGACCCCGAGTTCGAGCGCGGCGTCTGGGACTTTTTGGCCGTGTGCAACGTGGTCAAGACCTTCAAGCGCACCCGCATCCTGCAGATGGCCACCCGTCCGTTCGACTTCTGGTCGACCATGTGCAACGAGGGCGAGCTGCTCGAGAAGTTCAACATCCAGCTTTCGCCCATCCCCATGACCGAGCTTGTCCAGGC
>JAIHVJ010000335.1 GCA_022720335.1 Collinsella sp. | reverse complement strand
CGCCCAAGGTGAAGAGCCCGCTGCCGAGGCTTCCGCTGTCGCGCCGGCGGAGGAGCCTGCCGCGGCCGAGCCCGAGCCCAAGCTCTATCGCAACGCCGCCGGCAACATCCGCTTTGGTTCGGATGCCATCCGTGCGCTCGGAATGCTTCCCGAGTCCTGCACGCTCGATTACGAGGAGGGCGAGGAGCCGACGTTTGAGCCCGAGCCTGCGCCCGTTGTCACTGCGGATGATGAGTCTGCCGCGGTTACCGCTGCCGTTGCCGAGCCCGAGGCGGTGTCTGCGATCGATCCCGCGGCAGGACTGGACATTTTGGCTCCCGCCGCGCCGGCGCAAGACGCTGCGGACGAGTCTGACGACGATTACGTTGAACAGCCGAGGCGCGTGTCTTACGAGAGCGATACTGATTTCTCTGCCGAGATTCCCGCGGCAACGCCCCATGCCGATATTGCATCCGCGTTCTCTTCGATTGGCGCCAGCGCTTCCAGCTTCTTTAAGGGTGCGCTTGCAAAGGGCAGGAAATTTGTCGACGATTTCGAGGAGAAGCGCGCTGCCGCACGCGAGGCTGCCGAGCAGGAGGCTATCGCTCAGCAGCAGGCAGCCGAGGCGGCACGTGAGCGCGCGGCGCAAGAGTTTGAGCAGAACGAGGCTATGCAGTCCGGGCCCGTCGACACTGCCGAAGCTACGACGTCCTTTGAGTCCCAGCAACCGACGTCAGCGGATGTTGTTGAGGCAACAACGTCTTTCGAGGCTCAGCAGCACGTCGATAGCACCATGTCGTTTGATGCCGCGCAGTTCGATTCCACGATAACGTTTGAAAAGCAAGGCACCGCAATTGCCGAGCCCCTTCCTGTTTCCGATGAGCAGGGCGACACGGCAGACGATGACGAGCCCATTGATGCTGCCGAAATCCAAGATGCCGCCGAGGACGAGTCCGTCGAGGCCAACTCTGACGAAGAGCAATACGCGGCAGCCGATCAAGGTGATTCGACCGAGGTCGAGCAGGAGGAAGTGCCTGCGGTTTCCGAGACTCCCGAGACGGATGGGTCGAGGCCTTACTCCACGCAGATTTTCACCATGCCGACCCCGAGTGGTTCCGGTGCCACGGTTGCCAATGTCGCTCCCACCCAGGACGAAACGGTCGATTCCCTTATGGCCCAGATTTCCTCCCAGGCATCGCCGCGTCCGCAGATGAATGTTCCCGATCCGGCGTCGGCACCGTCGCCTGCACCTTCCTCGTCTCCGCTGGCTTCGGTCCCCGATCCGTCGCTGCCGTCTATGAAGCAGGCAAACGTTGCGTCTCGCACGTCGCTGTTCGACCTTCCCGATCCCTCTGCCCAGGTCAACGACCCCTTTGCTACTGCCCAGGGTCCCGAACCCACATCGGCACCCGTTGCGCCTTCTATGCCCGTTGCGTCGGGCGCGCAGCCGATCGAGACCATTTCGGCTCCCGCCCCAGCGGCAC
>JAIHVJ010000083.1 GCA_022720335.1 Collinsella sp. | reverse complement strand
TGTTCCCACCTTATCCTTGAGGAGGTATCTTCCCCCGAGGACCCTCTGTTCCATTCCTGCTCCTAACATAACTATTCGCTCAACGATGTGTGTAGTACCAAATGTGTGGCCGCTGGGGCCGTGTGGCGCGTTGCCGCTAGCTCATCGGCCGCGGCGTGCCCCAAGTATCCGCTTTGATCACGGGCATCACGCTCCCTGTGCGGCGAGCGCCGCGGTCAGGACGATGCCGGCAATCTTGGCCGCCTCGACGTCGTGCTTGTCGTAATCCTCCAGGGCCACCGAGATGGCAACCGTGGGTGAATCGTAAGGTGCAAAGCCAACAAACATAGAGTTGACGTTGGTGCCGCCGGTCTCGGCCGAACCGGTCTTGCCGGCAACCTTGACGCCCGGAATCTGGGCATCGGTGCCGGTACCGGACTGGACGACGGCGAGCATGGCCTGCTTGACCTGGTCGGCCGTGGCAGAGCTGACAGCCTGGCCCAGCGAGCGGGACTGCGTGGTCTTAACCACGGTTCCGTCCGGGGCGAGTATCTGGGACACAAAGAACGGGTCCATGACCACGCCGCTGTTGGCGATAGCCGCAGCGATCACGCAATTCTGCATAACGGTGGTCTGCGGGCCAGGCGTGTGGTCCATGCCGACGGGCTGGCCGGCGCCGGCCCAAGCGGTCTCCCACTCGGTCATAAGCGACGGGTCGGCCATGATGGAAGCCGCGGTGGTCAGATCCTGGCCGAGCTTTTGACCGTAGCCAAAGGCGTTGGCAAACTGGACGAGCGAGCTGGCGCCGACCTCGTTTGCCACCTGGCCAAAGACGACGTTGGACGACACGGCGAAGGCCTGCTGCAGGCTGATGGTGCCGTAGCTCTCGTTGGCAGAGTTGGTGACCGGCGCGTTGCCGATGTCCATGGAGCCGGGCGCCTGGTACGTGCTGGTAAGGCTGGCGGTGCCGGTCTCGAGCGCCGCGGAGAGTGTGACGACCTTAAAGGTCGAGCCCGGGGTGTACAACGCGTCCATGGCGCGGTCGTACATGGAGCCGTCCTCGCCGCCGCCCGACTGGAGCAGCGCATCGATGTTGGTGTTGTCGTAAGTGGGCGAGCTTGCGCACGCAAGGACCGCACCGGTGCGCGGATCCATGACCACCACAGCGCCCTTAAAGCCCTTGAGCGCCTGCTCGGCAGCCGTCTGGATGCGCGAGTCGATGGTGAGCTTGGCGGTATTGCCCGGCTGGGTCTGCCCCGCGAGCGACGCGATGGCGTTGTTCCAGCTGGAGTAATCCTTGGAGCCGGTGAGCGTATCGTTCATGACGCTCTCGATGCCGGCGGTGCCGTATTGCTGGCTCACGTAGCCCACCACGTGCGCGGCCATGTTGCCGTTGGGGTAGGAGCGGGCGTAGGTGCCGTCCTCCTGCTGCAACGACTCGGCTAGTGTCACGCCGTCGGACGTGATGATGGAGCCACGCTGGATGTACTTGGAGCGGGCGATGGTGTGGTTGTTGGTCGGCATGTCCTGATAGTCCTTCGCCTTGATGACCTGGACGTAGGTGAGGTTGCCGATAAGGATGGCGAACAACGCTGTAAAGGCAAACACGGCACGAGTCAGACGGTTGGCAAGTGCCACGCGGCCGAGCACGCCGGACTCAGGCGTGTCGAGCAGGCGACGACGCATGCGAGAACCCGCGGAGTGGTTGCCGTGGCTGTAGGAAGGTGCGCTGGCAAAACGCGTACCGGTCGGGGCAGCGGCGGATGCGACCTGGTCATCGGTGATGGCGGCCATGGTGCCGGTGCCGGTGAGCTCGGCTTCGCGTCCGGTTGCCTCGTCGCCGGCGCGCAGCAGCAGCGCGACGATGATAAAGCTCGCCAGCAGCGAGGAGCCGCCCTGGCTCATAAAGGGCAGGGTGACGCCGGTCAGCGGGATCAGGCGGGTTACGCCGCCAACGATTAAGAATGCCTGGAAGCTGATGGCCGCCGTAAGGCCGGTCGCGCTAAAAGCGGCAAGGTCGGACTTGGCGCGGGCTGCCGTGGTGAGGCCACGCACGGCAAAAAGCATAAACAGGATGAGCACGGCGCCGCCGCCCAAAAGGCCCATTTCCTCGCCGATGGCCGAGAAGATAAAGTCGGACTCGACGACGGGGATGTTGTTTGCCATGCCGTTGCCAATGCCGACGCCGACCAGGCCGCCGTCAGCCAGCGAGTAAAGTGACTGTACGATCTGGTAGCCCTGGCCCTGGGCGTCCTTAAACGGATCGACCCAGACCTGAAAGCGCACCTGCACGTGCGACAGGAACTTGTAGGCGCCCACGGCTCCAACGGCCAGCAGCGCAAGGCCGATGATGACGTACGAAAAGCGTCCCGTGGCAACATAGAGCATCAGCAAAAAGATGGTGTAGAACAGGACGGCCGAGCCCAGGTCGCGTTCGAAGACGACGATGAGCAGGCACACGCCCCACACGGCAAACAGCGGCAGCAGCAGGCGGAAGCGCGGAATCTTGAGGCCCAGGATCTTGCGGTTGGAGATGGAGAGTAGCTCGCGGTTCTCGGCCAGATAGCCTGCCAGGAACAAGACGATGAAGACCTTGGCGAACTCGCCGGGCTGGATGGTGAAGCCCGCGATGCGAATCCACAGCTTGGAGCCCGAGATCGTGGTGCCGATAAAGATCGGCAGAATCAGCAGGATGATGCCGATAATGCCAAAGGTGTACTTGTAGCGCATGACCACGTCGAGGTTCTTGACCAGTGCGAGCGTTCCCACCATGAGCGCCACCGAGACAAACAAGATGATGAGCTGCGAGATGGCGAGGTCGGGGGCCAGGCGCGTCACGAATGTGATGCCGATGCCCGAGAGCACAAAGACGATGGGCAGGATGGCGGGGTCGGCGCCGGGCGCCAGGATGCGCACGGCGATATGCGCCGCGGCGAAGGCGGCGAACAGGCCGATCGGCACGGCGAGCGTCTCAAAGGAAATCGTGGCACCCGCGGTGAGCACGTACATCGCATAGAGCAGGATGACGGGGAACGCCGAGGCGATGAGCAAGAGCAGTTCGGTGTTGCGGCGACTCATAAGCGGCACTCCCTTTCTAATTCTTATCGGAGGCTTCGGCCTCGGCTGACTGTTCGGCGGTTTTCTCGGAATCTGACTCGGAGGTGGATTCCTGATCGGTGTTGTCGCGAATCGTTTGCGCGTCAATCACCTGACGGGTCTGCTCCTCGTCAATCTGATGGCGGTACTTGGAAATGGTGTCCTGCGCATCGTCGACACTCGTTTGCGGAATGCCTGCCTTCAGGCGGTTTTGCGTGTCTTCGGGCAGGTCGGACAGCTTGATGCTGGTTTCGCTCTCGAGCCAGTGGAGCTCGACCCCGAGCGTCTTGCCGGGCAGGCCGCGCCAGACGGCGACATTGCCGTGGTAGGTTCCCAAGTAATAGGAGCCGGTGACGCCCGTGTATGCCCAGATGCCTGCTACCAGCACAAAGACAAGGGCCAAGACGGTGGCGATGGTGACATTGCGGCGTCGGACGCGTTTTGCCTCGCGCATGACGCCGTCGTCGACCAGATCGACGACCACCACGGTCACATTGTCGTGGCCGCCGGCGGCGAGCGCCGCGTCCACCAAGTTGTCGACACAGATCTGTGCGCTCGAGGACTGCGTGGCGATGTTCTCGATATCGCTATCGGGAATCATGCTCGAAAGACCGTCGGAGCACAGAATCAGGCGGTCGCCTTCCTCGATGTGCAGGGTAAAGTGGTCGGCATACATGGCGGGATCCGAGCCCAGCGCACGGGTGATGACCGAGCGGTTGGGGTGGACGCGGGCCTCGTCGGCCGTAATCTCGCCGGCATCCACGAGCTCCTCCACGTAGGAGTGGTCGCGGGTCACGCGGATGAGCGTACCCTCGTGGAGCAGGTAGGCGCGCGAGTCGCCCACGTGGGCGATGGCGAGCGTGTCGTTTTCGATGTAGGCGCAGGTGGCCGTGCATCCCATGCCGGGTTTGCCCAGGCCGTTGAGGGCGGCCTCGATCACGGCGGCGTTGGCGGCCTCGACGGCTGCGGCCAGGCGCGCGGCGTCGGCGGACTGCGGTGCCGTCTTGGCGATGGTCTCGACGGCGATGGAGGATGCCACCTCGCCGGCGGCGTGTCCTCCCATGCCGTCGCACACGCAAAAGAGCGGCGACTGCACCAGATAGGAGTCCTCATTGTGCGGGCGTACGCATCCGACGTCGGAGCGGGCGCCCCACATAAGCTGCGTGGTGGTGCCGGCGTCGTAGGTCGAGTCGGTCTCGATGCGCTCGTCGGTCAGCGGCTCAAAGCTCATGGTCGAGCCGGGATCTTTGAGCTTTGCCTCCACGGCGGCGACATCGATCTCGGCGGTGTCGCCGGGGGAGACGGTGTCGGCATCGTTGCCCGACTCGGCGTCGGAGACGTCCGGAAGGTTGAGATCTTCGGTTACGCGGTCGGCGGGATCGCCGTCCTGCTGCGGCTCGACAGCCGTCGGCTCGGGCGTCGCAAAGTGCGACGGCGCGGGCGTACTCTGGGGTTGAGCGGAGGACTCGGGAGCTGCAGCGGGCGCGGCAACGGGCTGCTCGACTTCGGCAGGCGTTGCAGATGCGGGCGCCGCCTCGCTTGCCGGGGCGACGGGGAATACCGGTGCGGCAGGCTCGGGGGCGGCAAACACGGCAGCGCTCTCGTTAATCGCCTCGGCGACGGGCTCGGCGAAGTGAGCCGGTGCGGGCGTTGCCTCCGGTTCCGCGGGCTGCTCGGCAGCGTGCGCGCCGATGGGGGCGTCGAGCTGCTCGGTGCCGGCGTCCTCGTCATCGACGAGTGCCGGATATTCTTGAGTTACATGCGAAAGAGGCAGGGAGAACACGGTGTCCTCGGGCTCCACGGTCGCAGGGCGCGCCGGAGCGGCATGAGCCGGCGCAGCTGCGGGGGCAGTCGGCGTCTCGGGCATGGTTGCGGACTTGTTCTCCTCGTCGATCATCGACGGTTCACCTTCATGACCACGTCGCCAATCTGGACCTCGTCACCCTCGCGCAGCGTTGCGGGCTCCACCAGCTGACGGCCGTTAACGAGCGTGCCGTTCAGCGAGTTGAGGTCCTCGATGATGAGTGCCGGGCCCTGCAGCGAAAAGCGTGCGTGCGAGGCCGAGACAAACGGCTCGTTGATGCAGATGTCCGAGGACGGCGAGCGGCCCACGATGACGGGGCCGAGCATGTCTACATGGATGCCACGGATGCCGCGCGGACCCTTGTCCACATCGATCGTCCAGATAGCGGAGTCGCGGCGCTGGCCGCGTACGAGTCCCACGCCGGTTTTCATGACGGCGAACAGGAAGATGTAGAGCAGGGCGACCAGGACGATGCGGCCTGCAAAAAGGACGATATCGATGTTCATAAGCGACTATCCCCTAAATTCAAAGGTGCTCAGGCCAAACGTCAGCAGGTCGCCGTTGCGCAGCGGGCAGCGCGTGATGCGGCGGTTGTTGACGAGCGTGCCGTTGGTGGAATTGAGGTCCTCGATCGACCAGTCCGAACCGGTAAAGGTGAGCTGGGCGTGACGGCGCGACACGTTGGGGTCGCGCAGGGCGATGTCAGAAACCGAACGCTCGCGACCGATGGTCACCTGCGCGGAAGTGATGCTGTGGCTCTCGCCGCTCACGACGTCGACGAGCTGGGCGAGCGGGCGCTGCGGGGCGCGGGTGCTCGCCATGTTGGAGGCAATACCGGCCGCGGCGCCAAGGCCCACGGCGGCGCCGGTCGCGGCGGCTCCGCCCATGCCGGCAAGCGCGTCGCGCGAGACGGTCTGCGGCACCGGGATGGGTGCGGCGGCGGGATCGGGGACGCTAGGCGCGAAGGGGTCTGCCACGGCAAGCGGGTCGGGAGCGGCGGCACGGGGCGTCGGCTGCTGGGGCATGGCGGCGGGGCGCTGTTGCTGCGGAGCGGCGAATTGCTGCTTACCGGCGCGGGGAGCGCTGGCGGCGCGGCTTGCGGCCGAGTTGTTCTGGCCCAGGCCATTCTGGTAGGCGCGCTCTTCCTCGTACAGACGACCGAGCGTGGGGGCGTCGACGTTCTCGGCAAAGACCGAGAACTTACCGGCACGCAGCTGCGGGTCGATCATAAAGCGAACGAGAGGTTCGCCGACAAACACATAGCGGCGCTTTTCGGCCTGTGCCTTCACAAACTCGCGGACTTCGCGCGAAAGCTCGGGGTAGAACGGGGCGAGCATGGGATCGTCGTCGGCGGCGATCAGGATGGTATAGAGTGCCGGCGCGGTGTTGACGCCGTTGATCACCAGAGTCTGATCCTCCATGTCGCGAGCGGCCTGCTTGGCAAGCTTCTTAAAGGAGAACGGGGCACGGGTGGCACCGAAGATGCCGGCCACGTGGTCCTCGAAGATGTTCAGGAAGTTCACGAAAGATCACTCTCCGTATAGGTTCTTTGGTATCCGAGCAAATATAGGCATATCCCAACGATTATAGAGGATAGGATTCCCGCAACCGCCGCCTTGGCGATGACCGCGGCTGCAAGGCCGGCAATTTCCATATGGTGTGCAAGACAGGACGCCGCTGCGCAGCCGATGCCGGTGACAGCGATGGCGGCGATTGCGGCAAGGTTTGAGCCCTGATCGGCACGCTTGGCATGGGCATTGAGCAGCGCGGATGACGCTGCGGCAGTTGCCGCGACCAGCACAAAGGCAGCCCAAAGGAGCGGGTCTCCCAGCGCTGCGGCAACGTTACCGAGCCCCAGCACGCCTCCGGCTGAAAGCGCGACCGTGGCCAGACGGGCAAAAAGCGCGCCCATGCCCGTTGCCGCGGCGGCGCTTGCCGGGCCGAGCCAAAAGGCAGCGATGCCGGCGGCGACCCCGGCGGCAAGGAGGGCGTCGCCCGTTAGACAGCCAAGTGCCACCGCGCAGGTGAGCGCGGCGCTCGCGGCAGTCTCGGTGCGACCCCAGGCGATCCACCAACCGGACATGGCGGCGGCAAAGATCACCGCGACGGGCAGCATCGACAGGATGCCCTGCGCCTGCATGGTGGCGTTGGCCATGAGCACCAAAAAGCCCACAGCCGAGATGGCCGAGCCGATCTGGGGGGCCAGGCCAGCCGCCGCTCCGATCGCGATGGCCGCAATGACCAGGCCGGGAAGCGTCGCGACCCCGGCCGTTTGCATCAGCAAAAAGCTAAAGGTGCCGCACGTTAGCGCCGAGATAGTGCGCATGGTGTAGTCGCGCGTATGGCTCCAGCGCGTGCCCGCCCAGCCGAGTGCGGGGTCGACCTCAATGGCGTCGTCCTCGTAGTGCGACGGCTCGATATCGTCGAGCTCCTGCTCGTCATCCGAAAGTTCGCCAACCATTTGCTCCAGGCTGCGACGGCCCTCGCGCACGCTGCCCAGACCGGCAAGGAGCTGGTCGCAAAATGCCTCGATGCTGTTGGGGCGGTCCTGCGGCATGGGGGAGAGCGCGCTCATGAGCGCGGCCTCGGCTCCCGGGGGGAAGTGTGGTATCAGCTCGTTGGGATAGGTGGCGCCGCCGATGATGCGGTCGAGCGAGTCGGCGGGCGTGGCCGCCATAAAGGGAGCGCTGCCGCACAGACCCTCGTAGATCACACAGGCGAGGGCAAAGACATCGGCGCGCTCGTCGACCGTGCCGGTCTCGATATCGAGCTGCTCGGGCGGCATGTAGCCGATGGTGCCGCCACGTGAGCCGCCAAAGCCACCGGCAGACGACAGTCGCGCCATGCCAAAGTCGGTGAGCTTTACATTGCCCGAGTGGTCGATGAGCACGTTGGCGGGACCAGGTAGGCATAGGATGTGTCGTGCGTAAAGTCGATGACCTGCACGATATTGGGATGTTGAAGCATGGCGGCAGTGTGCGCCTCGCGCAGGACATCCATGATGTCGCTGGCGGGCATGCCGGCACCGTTGATGAGGGGGATGCGTTTAATGGCGACGCGGCGGCGCAGGTGCGTGTCGCGGCAGATCTCGATGGAGCCAAAACCGCCGGTCGCAAGTGTCTCGAGCGGCTGGTACCGCTTGAGCAGCTCGCGAGAGCTGGTGCCCTCCAAAGGAACGTCCGGCGAGAACCGGGCGGTATGTTGCGAGAAAAGCGGCATGGCCAACCCTCGTACGTTTAAAGTTCGTTTGCGAGTGGCGGGCGCGGAGCCGAGCCGTTCGCGGTGGCATAGATGCTGCTAGTGTAGCACGCTCGGGTGCATGGGGAGGATAGCGGGATGCGAGGCTGCCTGCCTGGCTTGGCCTTAGCGCTTTTTCTTGTTCTTCTTCTGCTTGCGCTTGGTCTCCTGGGGCTTGTCGCCCTGCTTGGCCTCGGCGGCGGCCTTCTCGGCCTTCATTTTCTTCTTCTTGGTCTCGATACGGAGTTTTTTGTTGATGCGGGCCTTGAGGAAGGGACCGAACTGCTCGGCATCGCCACGGACGAAGGTGTCCTTGGGGATCGTCACGCCCTGGTCGGCGAACATGGCCACAAAGATGCGCTCGCCGTCGAGTACGTGGTCGAGCTTCTCAAACGGGAAGAACTGCGACTTGCCGCTCTTACCCCATACCATCAGACCGTCCTCGTTGGCGGCGACGCGGCGATAGCGGCCACCCATGGACTCGTCGGCCTCAACGGCGTCGATAAAGTCGCGGGCGAGGGTGTGGTGAAGGTTCTTGCTCCACCAGGCCAAAAAGGCGCCGAATACGATCAGGACGACGCCAAACTTGATCCAGTTGTCGCCGGCCACCAGCATGCCGATACCGATGAGCGCGGCAATCGCGGCGGTGACGTACAGGGAGCCGCGACGCCTGGGCGAGGCGACCAGGCGGGCGAAGTCGGTGACCAGGTCGTTTTCGTACTGGTACTCGTTGAGGTACAGGATGCCGTCGTCGGCTGCGGCCTGCTCCTCGAGCGCGACCTCGACCTGGTCGGCTGCTTCGGAGGGAACGAGGTTGCTCTCTGCGTCTGCCATGCTCTTTGGACTCCTA
>JAIHVJ010000334.1 GCA_022720335.1 Collinsella sp. | reverse complement strand
ATGCCCCAGCAGCGTAAGTTCTTCCCCGGCTGGCTCGTGGTGGCCTCCGGCTTCGTGATCATGGCCACGTGCTACACGATTTTCGTCAACTGCATGAGCCTGTTCCAGCCGCTCATCGTCAGCGACTTGGGAATATCTCTTGCGCAGTACAACATCTCCAATGCGATCTCTACCGTGGTGAGCGTTATCGGATCGCTTGTCATTGGCCATGTTGCCGATAAAGTAAGCGGTCGCGTTTTGGGTTCCCTAACCGTTATCGCTACCTCTGCCGTTCTTGCCAGCATGAGCTTTGTCGGTGAGCTGTGGCAGGTCTACGTGCTCTTTGCCGTTTCGGGCTGCTTCGCTGTGGCCTCGACCCGCCTGCTCATCAGCCTAGTGACCGCCAACTGGTTTACCGCCAAGCGAGGCCTTGCCATCTCCATCGCACTTTCGGGCTCGGGCTTTGGCGGCGCTATTCTGTCTCCCATCGTGAGCTCGCTTATCGTGAGTGTGGGCTGGCGCTCTGCGTTCCTGGTACTCGCTGCCGTCTGCATGGTGGCGGCACTGCCCATCACGGCCTACTCCTTCCGCACTAAGCCTTCCGAGATCGGCCTTAAGCCGCTCGGCGAGAACCCGGGCGATCCGTCCGTCTCGACGGCTGGCGACAAGGACGAGCACACGGCGCCCGAGGTTAGCGTCGGCTGGTCTCGCATCAAGAAGAGCCCGGCGTTTTGGCTGCTTGTCGTCGCCTTCCTCTTTATGGGTCTCGTTAACGGCGCCATCTTGCCCAACCAAGTCACCAACATGACGAGCGTTACCGTCAACGGCGCCAAGATCGTCACGGGCGGTCATGATCCCATGTGGGCGGGCACTGTGCTTTCGGCCTATATGGTCACCGTCGTTATCGCCAAGATTTCGCTCGGCGCCATCTACGATCGCTTTGGCCTGCGCTTTGGCAACGTGCTGGGATCCTTTGCGTGCATTATCGCCTGCGTTGCTCTGTGCTTCCCCGCAACCGACCTCGGCCCCATCGTGGCCGCTGTGAGCTTTGGTATCGGAACGTGCATGGGCACCATCACGCCTACCATTGCCGCGTCCAAGCAGTTTGGCATGGCCGACCTCGGCAAGGTCACGGGCACCATTACCTCGCTCGAGATGGTCGGCGGCACCGTGGGTGCCATTGTCTCGGGTGTGCTGTTCGATGCCACAGGCTCCTTTGCAAGCACCTGGATTGTGTGCCTGGCGTGCTCCGTGGTCATGCTCGTATTCCTGCTGGCATCCGAGCCCATCGCCGCCAAGCTGCGCGCGAGCGTGGCGGGGGAGTAGACGTCCATCGCTCTTTTCTGTTCGCCCCGTTCTGTCCGTGGCTGCCCTGGAAGCCGAATGGATGCTCGTACCATCATTCGGTTTCCAAGGAGGCCACGGGCCTACGAAATGATCCCTATTCCTCCGTCCCCAAGGGATCACGTGATCCGAAGGGGACGGAGG
>JAIHVJ010000333.1 GCA_022720335.1 Collinsella sp. | reverse complement strand
CTCACATACTTTCCCTCAGCTCATGGTCCCGAGAGGTTATCCGAAGGCCCGCCCGCCGGGAGGGGTTTCTTCTGAGCGATCCCGCAGCGCGAAGCGCGAGGACCAGCGAAGAAGAAACCCCGCAGGCGGTCGGGCCGGTGGGAAGGATGGCCTTTCGACCTACTCTTTCTCGACCGCGCGCATGATCGCCTTGTAGATCTCCATCAGCGGAATGATTAGGAAGGCCAGGCCCAGCGCGGCAAGAACGCCCTTGAGTTCAAGCGTCACAGGGCCGAAGAACATCTCGGCAAGCGTCGGCTGCACGGTCACGATCACCGTCAGCACCAGTGCCAGCGCGGCAGAAGCCCACAGCCACTTGTTCTGCTTCTTCATGGTGAACAGCGACGCACGACGGCTGCGCATATTGAAGCAGTGGAAAATCTCGACCATGTTGAGTGTGATGAACGCCATCATCACGCCTTCCTCGTCGGCATTGCCGGCGATCATATCGGCGATGTGGATGTAGCCCATGTCAAAGTACACGCCCACAAAGAAGCTCGCCAGCACCAGCACGGTGATGATCAGGCCCTGGACCACGCAGTCCAGACCCATATGTCCGGCAAAGACGCCGTCCTTGGCGTTGCGCGGCTTGCGCTTCATGATGTCGCCCTCGGCGTCCTCCATGCCCAGCGCGAGCGCGGGGAAACAGTCGGTGACCAGGTTCACCCACAGCAGCTGCACCGGCTGGAAGATGGTAAAGCCGATGAGCGTGGCGATGAACACCGAGAAGACCTCGGCAAGGTTAGCCGAAAGCAGGAACTGGATGACCTTACGAATGTTGTCGTAGATACGACGGCCCTCTTCGCAGGCACCGATGATGGTGGCGAAATTGTCGTCGGCGAGCACCATGTCGGCGACGTTCTTGGTGACGTCGGTACCAGTAATGCCCATGCCCACGCCGATGTCGGCGCGCTTGATGGACGGGGCGTCGTTGACGCCGTCGCCCGTCATGGCCACGATCTGGTCGCGCGACTTCCAAGCCTCGACGATGCGGGTCTTGTGCTCGGGTTGGACGCGGGCGTACACGCCGTAGTCCTCGATGTGCGCGTCGAGTTCCTCGTCGCTCATGCGATCGAGGTCGGCACCGGTGATGGCATGGTTGCGATCGGTGACGATGCCCAGCTGCTTGGCGATGGCCACGGCGGTGTCGATGTGGTCGCCCGTGATCATGACGGTGCGAATACCGGCATCGTGGGCCTCGCGGATGGCGTCGGCGACCTCGGGGCGGACAGGGTCAATCATGCCGGACAGGCCGCAGAAGACCAGGTCGTGCTCGAGCGCAGCGGGGCTGCAGTCGCTCGGGACCTCGGTGTAGGTGCGGCTTGCCAGCGCCAGCACGCGCAGGGCCTCGTCGGCCATGGCCTTGTTGGCGGCCACGAGCTCGGCGCGACGCTCCTCGGTCAGCGGAACGACCTTGTCGCCGTCGTAG
>JAIHVJ010000332.1 GCA_022720335.1 Collinsella sp. | reverse complement strand
TCTGCTCGAGGGCGCTCTTAAGATAGGAATCGAGCGCGCTCATGGGCTCGTCGAACATAAAAATGCCCGGATGCGCCGCCACCATACGGGCAAGCGCCACGCGTTGCTGCTGCCCGCCCGAAAGGCGCGCGGGGTAGCGGTCGGCAAAATCGGCTAGACCGAAAATGCTCAGATAGCGCTCGGCGAGCTTTTTGCGTGCGGCGGCGTCGCCCGCATCCTTTACACCGGCGCATACGTTATCGGCCACCGTCATGTTAGGAAACAGCTGATAGTTTTGGAACAGCAGGGCGCATTTGCGCGCCTGTGGCGACAGGTTGATGCCCGCCGCCGAGTCAAAAAAGGTCACGCCGTTGACGACGATCTTGCCCTCGTCGGGCGTCTCCACACCGGCAATGCAGCGAAGTGTGCAGCTCTTGCCGCAACCCGAGGCGCCCAGCAGCGCCACACGCTCCTCGCCGGCCTCAAGCTGCATGTCGAGCATAAACCCGGGATAGCGCTTTTTGATATCCAGAACGAGCGACATGGCCTATCGACCTCCCTTCGCGACCGCGTCATCGCGCATAAGCTCGGCCAGCGCCTCGCGATCGATTCGCAGGGCATCGCCGCCCGCCGGGTCGAGCGAATCACCCTGTCCGGCGAGGTCTTTGGCCTGCTTGCGCCCCGCATGGGAAAGGCCCCGCTCGCGATACTTTTGCGAATGGGCGGTGTACATGTTAATGAACAGGATGACCAGGAAGCTGAACGCAATTACGACCACGACCCAGAAGAGCGCGACCGACGTATTGCCGCCCATCCACTCAAAATAGATGGCGATGGGGATGGTCTGCGTAATGCCGGCGTAGTTGCCCGCAAAGAACAGCGTGCAGCCAAACTCTCCCATCGCGCGAGCAAAGGCGAGGACCGTACCAGCAGCAATAGAAGGCCACCCAAGCGGCATCATAAGCTTGGCAAAGATGCGACGCTCGGACCATCCCAGGGTTCGCGCGGCGTCAAGCATCTGCGTGTCGAGGCTCTCAAAGGCGCCGAGCGCCGTACGGTAGACCAGGGGGAACGATACCACCACGGCAGAGATCACCGCCGCCGGCCACGTAAAGACAATCGAGACGCCGTGCGCAATCAGCCACTGGCCCACCCCGGTCGAGCGACCAAACAGCATAAGCAGCAAAAAGCCGCAGACCGTGGGCGGCAACACCATGGGGATGGTAAAGACCGAGTCGAGCAGGCCCTTGATGCGACTCGAGGTACCCATAGTCTTCCACGCGGCGAACAGGCCCAGCGCAAGGGAGATCACCAGGGCAAGGCCGCTCGTTTTAATGGACACCCAAAACGGGCGATAGTCGATGTCGCCCAAAAAGGAGACCAGAGAGGTCAAGGGCCCTTGCTCATCCCGCAACATGATAGACGACGCCTCTACCATTTGAGCGCTATCAAGCCAACGCGCGCCGCCCTTGGCATCACCCGAGGCTGATGC
>JAIHVJ010000331.1 GCA_022720335.1 Collinsella sp. | reverse complement strand
GTCCGGGCCCCGTCCCAAAAAGACTACCCTGGAAATCAAAAGGAGAAATGATGCTTGAGAACGGCAAATCGATGCCTTCGGTTGATGCTTGGCTGCGCGAAGCCAAGGCCGATGTTTCGGCGGCTGATTGTGGGATGTACCTGACACACAACGGCGTGGTGCGCGCGACGCCCAAGGCCGAAGTGCGCGGAGTCGAGACCGATGGCGTGGCGCCAGGCCACAAGGTGGGCGGCATGGTGTTTGGCTTCGATGCCGAAAAGGTGCAGGCCGCTATCGAGGCGACGCGCACGATGCCGGGTATCGGCTATGTGCGCGTGTGGCTGGCGAGCGGCGAGCTTACCGTGGGCGACGACATCATGCTCGTGCTCATTGGCGGAGACATTCGCCCGCATGTGGTCGATGCGCTGCAGTCGCTCGTCGGCACCATCAAGAACGAGTGCGTGAGCGAGGTCGAGCGCGAGGCGTAAGGCCTCGTCGGCAATCCGAGTCTGTCTATAGCGAAAGCCCGCCGGCAGTTCATGTAGATCTGCCAGCGGGCTTTGATGTGTTGGAGCTATTTTGCTCTGGCGTTTGCTACACGCGTGTGGCGTCCTTGGGCCTCATGGTCATACTCTGAAAACGGTTCTCCATATATTCGTTATCGAAATGCTTGTCATAGAACTGTGCGACGGGAATATTTCGAACGGTTCCGTTGACGCGCTGATACCAATAGTCGAGCGATTGCAACGTCATGACGCCGTCGATCAACATGACGGCGGTCAGGATGACGGTAGCAGAGTAGCGGCGTTTCCATGGAATCATATTGATGAGCTTAAGCAGGCGCGGCAGCAAGACCTTGATCCAGATGAGGCCACCCAGGCCCCACATGCAGGCAAACGGCGTGCATGTGCGTCCCCCGGTCAATACCGCGATGGGATCGGGCATGCCGAATAGCCTAATGTGTGAATAGCTCCACGACACCACGCCAAATGAGGTCTGCATAAACCAGCCTACAAACACCTCGAAAGCGCCGCCGATCAGGGCACTTACCAGGAAAATGATCAGAGGATTCTTTTTATAGAAGCGGTTGAGCGCCATGGTCATGAGCACCGCGCCAAATCCGTAGATGGGGCTAAAGGGGCCAAATAGCATCCCGGCACGGTCCTGATAGACGCCGGGATCGACGACGACCATATGCCAGACTTCCTCGAGAATGAGACCTAACACGCTGCAGACGAAGAATACCCAGAACAGGTTGAAGTAGTTGAGCTTGATGTAGCCCTCGCCGGTTTCGTCGCGGCCGAGCATCCCCTCGGCGGCGGCATCGCGGTCGAGCATCTCTTGCAGACGGCGCTGCAGTTCGCGCTCCTGGCGTAGCGTGGGGTCGACGGTGGCCGACAGCGCAATGAGGATGACAAGCTGGACGGCGGGGCGCAGCAGGAAGGGTCCGATGCCCTGGAGCATCACGTCAACTAAAAGCTCCACGACGGTAAAC
>JAIHVJ010000082.1 GCA_022720335.1 Collinsella sp. | reverse complement strand
GTCGACCGCGTGCTGGGCGTCATGAAGGCCTATATCACCCGCGTCGGTTCGGGCCCCATGCCCACCGAGCTTTCCTATGAGTCCGAGGCTGGCCACACGCTGACCGAGGAGGGCTATGAGTACGGCGTGACCACCGGTCGCCGTCGTCGCTGCGGCTGGTTTGACGGCCCTATCGCCAACTATGCCTCGCGCGTCAACGGCCTCACCGACATCGCCGTGACCAAGCTCGACGTGCTTTCGGCCTTCGACACCATCAAGGTGTGCGTGGCCTACGACGTCGATGGCGAGCGCTACACCAGCGTGCCCGAGCATCAGGTGCGCTTTGAGCATGCCAAGCCCGTCTACGAGGAGCTCCCTGGCTGGAAGTGCGATATCACCGGTTGCCGCAGCTTTGACGAGCTGCCGCAGGAGGCTCAGGACTACGTGGCGTTTATCGAGGATCTGGCACACACCCGCGTGACGTTCATTGGCGTTGGCGCTGGTCGCGAACAGATCATCAACCGATTCTGGAAGTAATCGGGACTATTTGGTTATTGCGATATACCCCTTTGCAGCCCGGACGGGCGGCCGAGGGGTATATTTGCTTGCAAAGGGCTCGCGCGGAGCGGGCCGTTCATCCATAGAGGAGGCACCCTTGAAGGCGGACACTCAAACCATCGACATCCTGTTGTTGGGCAGCGGCGGCCGTGAGCATGCTTTGGCAGCTAAGCTCGCAGCATCACCGCGCGCCGGCAAGCTCTACATCGCGCCGGGCAACGGCGGCACCGCGAGCTGCGGCGAGAACGTTGTTCTCGACGACTGCGATCCTGCGGCCGTGGCGGCGTTTGCGCAGAGTCACGGATGCGGACTCGTGGTAATTGGCCCCGAGGCTCCGCTCGTGGCAGGCGTGGCCGACGCCGTGCGCGCGGCGGGTATTCCCTGCTTTGGCCCGGGTGCCGAGGGCGCCCAGATGGAGGGTTCCAAGCTGTTCTCCAAGCAGCTCATGGAGCGCGCCGGTATCCCGACGGCAGCCTACGGCTCGTTTACCGACGAGGCTTCGGCTCTCGCCTACGTGCGCGAGCAGGGCGCCCCGCTGGTCGTGAAGGCCGACGGCCTTGCCGCGGGCAAGGGCGTTATCGTGGCGACCGAACTTGATCAGGCCGAGGAGGCCGTGCGCGAGTGCTTTGGCGGCGCCTTTGGCGATGCCGGCAACACCGTGGTTATCGAGGAGATGCTGACCGGCCCCGAGTGCTCGCTTTTGGCCTTTACCGACGGCAAGACCGTGCGCCCCATGGCCACCTCGCAGGACCACAAGCGCGCGCTCGAGGGTGACAAGGGCCCCAACACCGGCGGCATGGGCGTCTACAGCCCGGTGCCCATCGTGACCGACGAGGAGCACGCCACTATGGTGGCGGTCATGGAGCAGACCGTGGCCGAGCTCGCTGCCGAGGGTATCGACTACCGCGGCTGCCTGTACGGCGGCTTTATGCTCACGCCCGCCGGCCCCAAGGTGCTGGAGTTCAATGCCCGCTTTGGCGACCCCGAGACGCAGGTCGTGCTGCCGCGTCTCAAGAACGACCTGGTTGAGGTCATGCTGGCCTGCGCCAACTGCGAGCTCGATCAGATTGAGCTCGACTGGCGTGACGAGTGGGCTGTGGCCGTTGTCCTGACGAGCGCGGGATATCCCGGCAGCTACGAGAAGGGCAAGGTCATCACCGGTATCGCCGACGCCGAGGCCATGGAGAACGTGACCGTGTACCACGCGGGCACTGCCGTGGTGGACGGCCAGCTCGTGACCAATGGTGGCCGCGTGCTTGCCGTGACCGCTCTGGGCGACACGTTCGAGAACGCTCGCAACCTTGCCTACGAGGCCTGCGAGAAGATTGATTTTGAGGGTAAGACCCTGCGTCACGACATCGGCCTGCGCGCGCTGCGCGGCCGCGACGCCTGGGATGCCTAAAGTCCGAGAGGAATGAGACGGATGGACGAGAAGAACGAAGAGCTCGTGGATGCGCGGATCGTCGAGGAGGACAGCCGCGTGTATGGGCACGCCGAGGGCGAGCCTGGCGGCGAGGTCGCTGACGAGCCGGTGCTGGTGCTGGGCGATGACGACCCGCACGATGCCGAGCTGCACGAGAAGATTCTTTCGGAGGAGTGCGCCTGGAAGGGCAAGATCCTCGACGTCCACCGTCTTGAGGTGGAGCTGCCCAACGGCCACCGTAGCGCCCGCGACATCATTCGTCATCCGGGTGCGGCGGCCGTGGTGGCGCTGACCGAGAGCGGCAAGATTGTGCTGGTGCGTCAGTACCGCACCGCCATCGACCGCGTGACGGTCGAGATTCCCGCCGGCAAGCTCGATCCAAGCGAGGACCCGCTCGATTGCGCCAAACGCGAGCTGCACGAGGAGACGGGCTTCAGGGCTGGTCGCATTCGCTTTTTGACGTCGATTGTCACGTCCTGCGGTTTTTGCGACGAGATCATTCATATCTACCTGGCCACCAAGCTCGAGTTCGACGCGCCCAACCCCGATGATGACGAGTTTGTCAACGTGGACCTGGTGCCGCTGCACGAGTTGATCGACGCCGTACTCGACGGCAAGATCGAAGACGCCAAGACCGTCGTAGGCGCGCTTGCCTGCGACAGCATCGCGCACCGCCTTGGGGGCGCGGAGCTTTAACGAGTGGGGCTCCCTGGGACAAAATAATCAGTAGTACTTGTCCCAGGTGCGAGAAGTGTAACGAGGTTGTTGTCGCAAGCGACCCTGGGACAAGTACTACTGATTATTTTGTCCCAGGGTTTCACGTTGTTGTTTTATCTCCGAGGACTGCATGTTTAAGAGATTCTTGTCTTATTACAAGCCCCAGATGGGGCTTTTTGTTGCCGATACGGTTTGCGCCCTGGTGCTTGCTGCCATTGACCTGGCGTTCCCCATTATTCTGC
This sequence comes from Collinsella sp., assembly GCA_022720335.1. Taxonomy (GTDB): domain Bacteria; phylum Actinomycetota; class Coriobacteriia; order Coriobacteriales; family Coriobacteriaceae; genus Collinsella. Next base: position 5,146 of record JAIHVJ010000082.1, on the reverse strand, counting down.
GTAATCTGACCGGCGGGCTCTTTACCCAGGGCCAGGCTGCCATTATGCAGGCGCTCGGCATGATCGCGGTGGGTCTGGTGCTGATGTATGCCATCCGCTGCGCCTGCCGCTACTTTGTGAGCTATTGGGGCCACGTGATGGGCGCGCGCATGGAGTCCAAGATGCGCGAGGACCTGTTCGATCAGTACGAGCGCTTTAGCTTTGCGTACTTCGATCGCAACAGCTCGGGCGACATGATGAGCCGCGTGGTCAACGACCTGTTCGATATCTGCGAGGCGGCACATCACGTGCCCGAGTGGATCATCATCTGCGGCATCGAGATTATCGGCTCGTTTGTGATTTTGTTTACCATCGCCCCGGTGCTGGCGCTTGCCATGGCCGTGGTGACGGCGGCATTCGCGGTCATCATGTTTTGGCAGAACATGCGCATGCGCGAGGTCTTTAGCGACAACCGCAAAAAGATCAGCGGCATTAATGCGCAGCTGCAGGACTCATTGGCGGGCATGCGAGTGGTCAAGAGTTTTGCGAATGAAGAGGCCGAGCGCTCCAAGTTCCGCGCCTCCAACAATCGCTATCTTTCGTCCAAGGAGAACATGTATCACGCCATGGGCGTCTATACCGCGACGTATGGCCTGCTTTCGGGCGTGCTCTACGTGATCGTGGTGCTGCTCGGCGGTTGGTTGGTGGCACAAGGCCAGCTGCAAGCGGTCGATATGGCGACCTTCGCGCTCTACATTTCGCTGTTCTGCACGCCGCTCGAGACGCTCGTCAATTCGGCCGAAACGTATCAGAAGGCCATCGCCGGCTTTAAACGCATGGACGAGGTGCTTTCGACCGCCCCGGATATCCAGGATAAGCCGGATGCCGCGGACCTGCAGGTGACGGCTGGCGCGGTTGAATATCGCGACGTGTGCTTTAGCTACGAGGATGTTGAGCTGAGCAGCGGCGAAGAAGCTCGTCCCGTGATCGACCACATGAATCTGTCCATCAAGCCCGGCCAGACTATTGCCCTGGTCGGCCCCTCGGGCGGTGGCAAGTCTACGACTTGTTCACTGCTGCCGCGCTTTTACGACGTGGCGGACGGATCCGTCAGCATCGACGGCCAGGACGTGCGCGACGTGACGCAACAGAGTCTGCGCCGCGCCATTGGCCTGGTGCAGCAGGATGTCTATCTGTTTGACGGTACGATTGGCGAGAACATCGCCTACGGCAAGCCAGGCGCCACGGCGGAAGAGGTTGCCGAGGCCGCCCGCCGCGCCAATATCGATGCCTTCATTGAGTCGCTGCCGCAGGGCTACGACACGGTCGTGGGCGAGCGCGGCAGCCGTCTTTCGGGTGGCCAGAAGCAACGCGTAGCCATTGCGCGCGTGTTTCTCAAGAACCCCAAGATCCTGATCTTGGACGAGGCGACGAGTGCTTTGGATAACGAGAGCGAGGAGGCGGTCCAGGAGTCGCTCGAAGAGCTGGCACGCGGCCGTACCACAATCATCATCGCCCACCGTCTTTCGACCATTAAGCATGCTGACGAGATTGCGACCGTTGAGCATGGTCGCGTTGTGGAACGTGGCACGCATGAACAGCTTCTCGCCCGTGGCGGCACCTATGCCCGTTACTATCGAATGCAGTTCGAAGGTGCGCGTGCGCACGAGCTCGACTGATTGATATGACAGGAAGTTTATGGCTGACAAGAACCCTTTGACTCCGGAAGAAGTGACGGAGTTATTCTCCGAAATCGATGCATCCGGTGTCTTGGATCCCACGCTTGCCAAAAAGCGAACCGAGCGCATGCGTGAGAAGGAGGCTGCGGCCAGGCGCGGTGACAAAGCGGCGCTAGCGCAGCTGCGCAGCGAGGACCGCGCGAGCCAGGCAAAACATATCGACCCGCTGTCCGAGGACGATCCTTCGGGCTCGCAGGCGAGCCATACCATTACGAAGACCGCGATGGCCGTGGTCATTGGTATTTTGGTGCTGATCGTGGGCATGCAGATTGGTTACGGCGTGATGCGCCGTCTGAATACCGCCAACCTGTCCGAGAGCGTTTCGGTCGATACCGTTTCGACGGCGCTGAAGGGCGGCCTTGAGTGGGGCAACGGCTTTACGCAGTTCCCGCTCGACTTTACCGTCGATGAAGCCGATGAGCGTACGGGCACGGTCGAGGTGACGGTGTTGGACACATCGTCTGCCAACGAGCTCGAGCTGCTGTCCAACGGGCAGATCCAGGCCGCGGCGCTTGCGACCAACGCGCTGCTCAACGATAAGATCGACCGCGTGGTGTATAACGTTCACGCCTATATCGACGAGAATAGCAACATTCAGCACGATTCCTTCTTTGGCATGTTCCCCGCGCGGGGCCACCAGAGCGCCATTTTGACGTTCGTGTGGACCAAGAGCTCATCCAACGCCACGAGTATCGACTGGAAGATGCGCATCGTGAGTATGGATGACACCATCGCCGAGCGCATTCAAAAACAGGTGAACTCGGTGTCGTCGTTGATTGAGGACCCGGTGGTGAGCCAGACCAAGATTGACGAGGAAAAGGCCGAACGTGACCTGGAGCATCGTCTGCATGGCCGCGAGATTTTCCGCGGCGGCAAGCCCGATCGCTCACCGTCCGAACTGCTGGAACAGGACAAGAAAAAGTAAGACGCCATCATCCCGCGTGAGCCACAAGCCCCGCGGGATGATTTTTCTGGGACGGGGATTAAAAAATCATTATGCATAGAAAGTCATAATTATCATTTCGTAAACATTTCGATGAAATTAACGCCATGGCGCATACTTGCGGTTAAAATACCGCAAGGCCTAACTACCAACCTTTAAGCCGGTCCTGTGAGACCGGGAAGGAGAATTATGGCGAACAACCATACCGCGGGCGCTGCCGCCCGCACCTTCGCGCCCAGCGAGCTTTGCCAGCGCATGCTGGCCAAAACCAGCAAGGGCACCTGCGGTCCCTGCATCCTGTATCTTGAGGATGGGACCATTTTTTATGGACGTGCATGCGGCGCCGAGGGCACCGCGACCGGCGAAGTCTGCTTCAACACCTCGCTCGAGGGCTACTTTGAGGTCATGACCGACCCGAGTTATGCCGGCCAAATCGTAACCATGACCTATCCGCAGATCGGCAACTACGGTATCGACGAGACCGACGTCCAGTCGGCCTTCCCCGGCGACGCCGTGCGCTCTGCGAGCGCTCCGGCCATGCGCGGCATGATCGTTCGCGACATGTGCGCCACGCCTTCTAACTGGCGCTCGGCCGTCAGCGTGCCGGAGTACCTGCGCGCACACGGCATCGTTGCTATCGAGGGTGTCGACACCCGCGCTCTGGTGCGCCATCTGCGCGACAATGGTTCCAAGATGGGCATTATCTCGACCGAGATCTTCGACGTCGACGAGCTTGCCGAGCGTCTGGCCGCAGCGCATACGCTGGTAGGCGAGAACCTGGTCAAGACCGTAAGTTGCCCCGCGCCTCATGAGTTTGTGGCCACCGACCTGCCTGCCACGCATGACTTTGCGCTTTCGGCTGCCGCTCCTGCCCGTCACAAAGTGGTCGCCTACGACTGCGGCGTCAAGCGCGGCATTCTGGAGGGCCTCGTCCGCGCCGGCTGCGACCTTACTGTCGTGCCGTGGGATACGCCTGCCCAGCAGGTGCTCGACATGAATCCCGACGGCGTCTTTTTATCCAACGGTCCTGGCGACCCCGATGCCGTGGTGGAGACCTACGAGCAGGTGCAGCAACTGATCGGCAAGGTGCCGGTCTTTGGCATTTGCCTGGGTCACCAGATGATCAGCCTGGCCTGCGGCGCCCAGATGGAAAAGCTTAAGTTCGGTCACCGCGGTGGCAACCAGCCGGTTATGAACCTGGTGAGCCGCCGCGTGGAGATTACCGCGCAAAACCACGGCTTTGGCCTGCTGTTCCCCAGCCTGGGCAAGCTGATTCCCGAGCTCTCTGGCGGCGAGACCGAGCATACGGCCGACGGCGATCTGCGCGCCTGGGTGCGCCGCGGCATCGCGCCGGTCGTGATGAACGAGCGCTTCGGCCGCATTCGCCTGACGCATGTGAACCTCAACGACGGCACCGCCGAGGGCATCCAGCTGCTCGACGCCCCGTGCTTCTCGGTCCAGTACCACCCCGAGGCCTCGCCCGGCCCCACCGATGCCCACTACCTCTTTACCGCCTTTACGCGACTCATGGACGGCGAGGAGAACTACCTGGACATCGACACCGCGAAGGACCGCCTGCAGGGGTGGAACTTTGCTGAGTCCGAGACTGCCGCGACCGAGACCGAGGAGAACTAACATGCCTAAACGTACTGACATCAAGCGCATCCTCGTCATTGGCTCGGGCCCCATTGTCATTGGCCAGGCCTGCGAGTTCGACTACTCTGGCGCCCAGGCCTGCAAGGTGCTCAAGGAGGATGGCTTTGAGGTCATCCTGGTCAACTCCAACCCGGCGACCATCATGACCGACCCGGGTCTTGCCGACCGCACCTATGTCGAGCCCATCACCGCCGAGTTTATCGAGCGCGTGATCAAGAAAGAGCGCCCGGACGCGCTGCTGCCCACACTGGGCGGCCAGACCGGTCTGAACGCCGCCGTCGAGCTGGCGAAAGACGGTACGCTCGACAAGTACGGCGTCGAGATGATCGGTTGCGACCTGGCCGCCATCGAGCGCGGCGAGGACCGCAAGCTCTTTAACGAGGCTATGGCCGAGATCGGCCTGGAGGTCGCGCGCTCGGGCTATGCCTACAGCGTGGCTGACGCCGAGGCCATCGCCGAGCGCGTGGGCTATCCCTGCGTGCTGCGTCCGAGCTTTACCCTCGGTGGCGCCGGCGGCGGCATCGCGCACACCCACGAGGAGCTCGTCTCCATCGTGAGCCAGGGCCTCGAGCTCTCGCCTGCCCATGAGGTGCTGGTCGAGGAGTCCATCGAGGGTTGGAAAGAGTACGAGATGGAGGTCATGCGTGACCACGCCGGCAACGGCATCATCGTGTGCTCCATCGAGAACCTCGACCCCATGGGCGTGCATACCGGCGACTCCATCACCGTCGCGCCGGCGCAGACGCTCTCCGACCTTGAGTATCAGCGCATGCGCGTGGCCTCGCTCGCCATTCTGGAGAAGATCGGCGTCGAGACCGGTGGCTCCAAC
>JAIHVJ010000330.1 GCA_022720335.1 Collinsella sp. | reverse complement strand
GATCGCGTCGAAAATGTTGGTGTAAGGGTGACGCCCTAGCGCCCGTTTAACGAAGAACGGCCTTCGTCCTAGAATCTGAAATCACCACAACAACAGGTTCTAGGAAAGGACGAAGACCGCTATGGAAATCTTATCAGACCCGACGCCGGACATGCTCGCCATGCCCCGTTTCGACGACGGCGCCATCGACATGCAGGAGCTGCTCCGCAGGCTAGCCGAGCAGGTCGTGAACGCCGTGATGGACGCCGAGGCCGACCAGCTGTGCGGCGGCGGGGCGAACAGCCGAAACGGCTACCGCGAGAGGTCGCTCGCCACCTGCGTCGGCACGCTGACGCTGCGCATCCCCAAGCTGCGCTCCGGCAGCTTCTTCCCTGAGGACGTGCTCGAGCGCTACCAGCGCGTCGACCGCGCCCTCGTGGCCGCCGTGGCCGAGATGTACGCCACGGGCACGAGCACCCGCAAGGTGCAGAGGGTGGCCGAGAAGATGGGCGTCTCCAGGCTCTCGAAGGACCAGGTGAGCGCCATCGCCTCGAGCTTGGACGCAGATATCGAGGACCTATGCGGAAGGCCGCTCGGCGGCTCGCCGGTGCCCTACGTCTGGCTCGACGCGACCTACGTCAAGTGCCGCCGCGAGGGGCGCGTCGCCTCCACCGCCGTGGTCACCGCCATCGGCTGCGATGCGGGCGGCTGGAGGCGCGTCCTGGGCGTCGACGTGGTTGACACCGAGTCCTACGACTCGTGGCTCGCCTTCCTGCGGGCTATCCGCTCGCGCGGGGCGGCGGGCGTGCGACTCGTCGTCTCGGACGCCCACCCGGGGCTCGTCCGGGCGCTCGGCGAGGTCTTCCAGGGCGCCGCGTGGCAGCGCTGCGCGGTCCACCTCATGCGCGACTGCATGCGCGAGGCCGGCTCCTGGCAGCTCAGGCGCCGCGTGGGCAGGATCGTGTCGCAGGTGTTCCGCGGGCGCGACGCCGCCACCGTGACGGCCATGTACCACGCGGCGTGCGACATGCTGGAGGGGTGCTGCCCCAGGGCGGCGGCGGTGCTGGAGGAGGCCGAGCCCGACGCGCTGGCCTACCTCGACTTCCCGCCGACCCACTGGAAGCGCCTGCGCACCAACAACGTGCAGGAGAGGACCAACCGGGAGATAAAGCGCAGGTCGCGCGTCGTGCAGGTGTTCCCCTCCACGGGCTCGCTGGTGCGGCTCGCGGGCGCGGTCATGTGCGAGCAGGACGAGATATGGCAGGAGTCCAGGTACTTCTCGGAGGTGAGGATGAACGAGCTCTACGATGACGGTCGCACTCGGGGAATCGACGGTCCCGTCGAGTGGGCGCGGCTCGAGGCGGAGGCCAGGAAGATGCTCGAGTCCGGCCTCGAGCTTGCGGACAGGGTCGAGGCGGCATAGGATATCAACCGTATTCCAGATTCCAGTACGCCGGGCCGACTCACTTCGGATCGGGCGCTACACCAACTTTCTCGACACTACC
>JAIHVJ010000329.1 GCA_022720335.1 Collinsella sp. | reverse complement strand
CGCCCGCCCGCGCGACCGCGCAGGCGCTTCGTGGCTTCGGTTCCATGCCTTCGCCACTTCCGTGGCATCCCTCGCCACCTCGTCCAGTCCGTATCCGCCACCCTGCGCCTTCCTGGGACGCATCAGCGCCCAGATGCGGTCTCTCAGCTCCTCAATTGCCGCTCTAGCTGCTCTCGCTGCTCCTGCGCATCGAGCAGTGATTGAATCGAGGATTGTGCCGCGCTCAGCGCGCCCCGCAGCTTCCCAGCGCCCAATCTCGGCAGCGACGGGTCGAAGCTCCTCAACGTCTCGCGCAACTGCTCGCGTTCCGCGCCGAAGGGACTCCAATCGGTCTTGCTCATCTTCGATATCGAGCTTCACGTCCTCGAGCTGGTTGTCAAGCTCGGCAAGGTCACCCTCCTTGTCGGCAATCTCGGTCACAAGCTCGGCCTTACGCGCTTCGGCATCATTCAGCAAAGCGGCGGCTTCTTCCCTAGCCGCCGCGACGATTCGCGCCGCTTCGTCCTTCGCAGGTTCAACCACGGCCTTATCGACCGCACAGCGTACCTTGTCGATATCCACGGACTTGTCCGTGTATACACGCTGCGCCCGCGTCTCCTCGTCAAGCTCGATTGCAGGGCGGTAGCCCATGCGCCCCTCTAGGTAATCCCCAAGCTCCTTGTGCATGCTCTGGTAGAAGCTGCGGGGGCACATCTGCTTGTAGTTGAACCGTCCATCTAGGATGGGCGTGAACGGCACGTGCATGTGGTCGCGGGCGGGCGTGCCGTCCTTCAACACCTCGTCCTTGTGGACGTACCCGCCCATCATATTCTCGATGCCGAACTTCTTCGACAGGTACCAGTACGTGAGACGGAAGAACCTGTCCTCATCGCCCTTGCGCACATTGTCGGGAAGCGTCACAACAACGTCAGCCATAACGACCGCATCCTTGCGCGTGGCACGCTTCCCTGCGGCCTTCTGGGCCTCGTTCACGCGCTCGATGCGGCTCTCCACCGTGCCCCAGTTCGGCTCGCCCTCGCGCGGCTCCACGCGCCCCACAACGAGCTTGCCGTCCTTGTTCGTGTAGTGGCCGACCACCAAGTCGTTCTTGATGCGCTCGGGGTCGATGTTGTCGCGCTCCAGGCTGCTGCGGTCGCGGCGGTAGTGGGCAAGCATGTGCCCGACCGATGGAGCCTTGTATTTCGCGATGTGAGCCATAGAAACCTCCGAGCCGTACAGACTTAATCGACTAAAGTCTAGCACGTTAGACCTTAGCTACGCTAAGGACGTGGCAGGGCCAGCCCTGCACCCGCTCGGGCGTTCCCCCCGAGACCCCCCAGCCCTACTCATTCGCGGCGTCGCTCATGAGGTGCGGGCCATCGGCGCAAGCGCCGAATGAGGGGGCTTGCCCCCTCAAACTCCCCCTTGTCGCGGCTGTTCGTCACACGTCACACGTCACGTATATATTCGGTCGTAGTAGCCGAATATATACGTGCCCCGATTTGA
>JAIHVJ010000081.1 GCA_022720335.1 Collinsella sp. | reverse complement strand
CCCTATCGGGGTAGGCGTCGATTCGAGAAAGCGCCTTGCAAGCTGCGGCAACGGCGCGCGGCGAGGGGCCTGCCGGATTCACGTTCACCGAGAAGTCGATGAGGTCGGAGGCGCCCCCTTCGCAAGCGATGCCGAGCGATTGCGTGCTACCCCCATGCGCACGGGCGCGCAGGATTCCCCCGGCAGCCCGGGACGCGGCGTGGTCTTTCCTCATGCCATCGCCCCCACGGCGAGCACGACCGCTGCGCGTGCGGCACCGAAGACGACGAGCGCGCATACGGACGCGGCGAGCATGAGCCTAGTCGCCCGGGCGATGTCGCCCCACTCGATTTCGCGGGACGCGTCGCCTATCGTCGGTTTCTCAACGAGCTTGCCGAAATACACCGCGGGTCCCGCCAGGCGCAGCCCGAGCGCGCCCGCGCACGCTGACTCGGTCTGCGCCGAGTTGGGGCTCGCATGGCGACGCCTGTCGCGGCGCCAGATGCGCGCCGCCCCGCGCGCGTCGAGCCCGACGATCGGGCACACGGCGATCATGAGCAGGGCCGATAAGCGCGAGGGAATCCAGTTCACCGCATCGTCGAGGCGCGCCGAGGCGCAGCCGAAGTCGATGTAGCGCTCATTTTTGTAGCCCACCATGCTGTCGAGCGTGTTCACCGCCTTGTACGCCATGCCCAAGGGCGCACCCCCGATCATAAGGTAGAAAAGCGGCGCGATGACGCCGTCGCTCGCGTTCTCCGCCACCGTTTCCACGGCGGCGCGCGCAACGCCCTGCTCGTCGAGAACAGACGTGTCGCGTCCCACGATGAGCCCGACGGCTTCGCGAGCCGCGACAAGGCCGCCCTTCGAGAACGCGCGGGCCACGGCCAGGCTCTGGCGGCGAAGCTCGCATGCCGCGAGAATCTGATAGCTTGCCCATGCCTCGGCCACGAAGCGCAAGCCGGAGTGAACCATGCCGCAAAGATGCAGGATTCCCCAGGTCAAAAGCCCACACGCAAGCGGAAGCGCCACGGCGAGCACAAGCCCTGCGGCGCGCGTGCCCGCGGACGTTTGCGGGAATGCGCGCCGCAGGCGGCCTTCGGCCCACGTGATCGCGCGCCCCATGGCGACGACGGGATGGGGAAGCCAGCGCGGGTCGCCGAAGGCAAGGTCGGCCGCGAACCCGGCGGCGACGGCAAGAATCGTCATCACCGGGCATCGCCCCCCGAAGCGGGGCGAACGTCGCGAAGGCAGCGCCCATCCCAGGTGGCGGCCCATGCACCACCCGGCTCGGTATGCACGTCGAAGTATCCCATTTTCGGGACAGCTAGCTCGGAGAGCAGCGCTTTCACGGTACCCGCGTGAACGACGAAGACGGCGCGCCCACTCCCCTGGGCGCGCTCCGATTCGCACGCCTCCCGAAACGCCGCGACGACGCGGCGGGTGAAATCGCTCTTGCCCTCGCCATGCGGGCAGCGCGTCTCACACCAGGAGTCTACCCAGGCGCGGTAACGCGCATCCTCTTTAAGTTCGGCGGCGCTTCGCCCCTCGAAGTCGCCGAAATCTATCTCGCGCAGACCGGGGCACGCCATAAGCTCCGCGTTCGGGAAGAGAATGCGTGCCGTCTGGTCGGTGCGGGCCATGCCGCTCGTGATAACACGGAACACGTCACGATCGCACGCGAGGTCGCGCAAAGCGCGCTCGCCCGCGCTCGACAGGGGCTCGTCGGTGCCCGCCCCGCTGTAGCGATGGTCTTCCGTGCCCGCCGTGGCACCATGGCGCACGAAGATGACTTCCAAAGGCGCGCCCGCGCCCAGCGTCCCTCGAGGCGCATCGGCAAGGTTTCCTTTGATGACCTGGGGAATCCCGCACGTCATGCGCACGACGACGTCGGCGCGCGCAGCGAGCGCGCATCCCAGGCGCCCCGCGCGCTCGCGCCATTGGGCGTCTTCCGCACGCATAGGGACGACCCCCGAGCCGACCAAGGTCAGAATCACTGCGTCGAAGCCAATCAGCCGCTCGAGCGCCCGGTCAGCGTCGAGCGTGCGTACGAGTTCCTCAGCACGGTACGCGACACGGCCGGCAAAAACCGCGGGCACGACGCCCTCCGCAAGCTGCGCCGCGTCGACGAAATCGTCCGCCGCGAACCCGAGCTTTTCGCGCACGAAGGTCCTCTTCCCCGAATGCGCGCCACCTACCACGAGCATCATAGGAGCATGCCCCCCGCCACCAGCATGGCAAGCATCGCGAGCTCGGCCCATTGCAGAAACCATCCGGCCAAATCCCCCGTCACCCCGCCGAAGCGGGACAGGGCAACATGGCGATACCACGCGAGCGCCAAAAGCCCCGCCACCGCCATAAGGGCGCCGACGGCCCGAGCGCACGCGACCATCCCTGCAGCCGAAGCCGCAGCGAAAGCGCAAAGCGGCACGACGATCGCCGCGCGCTTCTTCGAAGGCGAGAGTCCCGCGGCCATGCCGTCCGCCCGCGCGGCAGGCCAACATTCAACGGCGAGCCCCGAAAGCGCGCGGGAGAACACGAGCGAGCACAGAAGCGCAAGGAACGACCCCGCCGTAAGCGGCAGCGCGGTGAACAGGGAAAACTGCAGAATAAGGTACACGACAACACCGATGACCCCGAAGGCGCCCGCCCGCGGGTCGTGCATGATCTCGAGCTTTCGCTCGCGTGAGGCCCAACTTGCAAGCGCATCGGAGGTGTCGCAGAGCCCGTCTAGGTGGATGCCTCCCGTCACCGCCACAGGCAGCGCCACGAGCACAGCCGCGACGATGGTCGCGGGCACGCCGAACAGGTTCGCCATGTACCCCCACGCCGTCATGAGGAAGCCTTCCGCAACGCCCACCAGGGGAAACGCGGCAAGCGCATGGGTTGATCCGAAATCGGTCCAGGTCGATTTCGGGACGGGGATGCGCGAGAACGTTCCGAACGCCGCGCCGATTGCCTCTGCTATCTTCACCTTGTAGGCCCTTCGCCTTTCATCCACACGGGAATCCCGCACACCACTTCGACTGCGCGGTCGGCCAGCGCCGCCACGCCCGCGTTCACGCGCGCAAGCGCGCGCCTCCATGCCTCGGTCCCCTCATCGTAGCGCATCCCATCGGCGAACACGTCGACGGAGACCACCACCGTATACGCAGCGGCCTGAGCGAGCCGTTCGATGCCTCCGAGCACCTCGCGCGCCGCAGCGTCGGGGTCACGTGGGGACAAGCCGCCTTCCGCGAAAAGCTCGTTCGCAACCAGGTTGCCCACGTCCTCCAAAAGAAGCGTGCAGCCGCACGGAAGCCCGGACACTGCGGCGCCCACGTCACGCGTGCGCTCGAGGGTGGAAAACCCCTTGCCCTCGCGCAGCGCCCGATGGCACGCGATGCGGCGGGCGCCCTCTTCCCCGAAGGGCTCCATCGTTGCCAGGTACACGCGGGGTCCGTCGTGCCCGAGGCACAGGGACTCGGCGTAGGCGCTCTTGCCGCTCGCGGCGGCGCCGATGACGAGCGTTACCGTCATTTCCCGGCCTCGAAATGCTCGTAAGCAGCCATGCCAGTCGCCGTGAACGTCTTCCCATCCCGGTACACGCGCAGCGCCGAATCCAGAAGGGGCAGATACGCCATGGCGCCCGCGCCCTCGCCCAAGTGCATGCCTGCGTCGAGGGGTGCCTTTATGCCGAGCTCGCGAAGGAGCTCCTGGCTTGCGGGTTCGCTTGATGTGTGGGTGCCCACGAGGTAACCCAAGGCGTTGGGGCACAGGCGCGCCGCGCACAGGGCCGCCGTGCAGGATATGACCCCGTCGAGGAGCGCCGGCGCCTTCGAGGCCGCGGCCCCCAGGTAGAAACCGCACATCGCCGCGATGTCGAAGCCGCCCACCTTCGAGAGCACGTCGATCGGGTCGGCGGGATCGGGCGAGTTCGCGTCGATAGCGCGCTCGACCACGTCGCGCTTGCGCGCGAGCGAGGCGTCCGAGAGACCCGCGCCGCGCCCGACGAGACTCCGCGCGTCCGTCCGGAGGAGCACTGCGGCCACCGCCGCCGAGGTGGTCGTGTTGCCGATGCCCATCTCGCCCGCGGCGAGAAGGCGCACGCCGGCGCGGGCAAGCCCGCACGCGACGGCGATTCCGACCTCGATCGCGCGCACGGCCCCATCGCGAGACATAGCGGGGCCGTACGCGATGTTGCCGCTCCCCCGCCGCACGTTCGCGCGCACCATGCGCGCGTCTTCTATGCCCCAGGCCATACCCACGTCGACGGGCACGACCTCGGCACCCGCGAACGCCGCCATGCGGCAGGCGCTCGTGGCCCCCTCGCACATGTTGCGCGCGACGACTCGCGTCACGTCTTGCCCGCTTTGCGACACGCCTTCGGCAACGACCCCGTTGTCGGAGAAGAATACCGCGAGCGCACGGGGAAACTCGACCACCTCGGCGCTCCCCTGAGCTGCGGCGATACACGCGACGGCGTCTTCAAAGTCGCCCAATCCCCCCAAGGGGTGCGCGATGGAGTCCCACGCGGCGTACGCGGCGGCGCGGGCGCACTCGTCTGCGGGCGCGATCCGGGAGAGCGCGGCTTCGAGCACGGCGCCCGGCGCCGACGAGAACGCGCGCTCGACTTGCTCGCGGATGCAGGCAAGCGCGGTTTCGGTTGCTTCAGCCATGCCGTCTCCTCTCTGCGAACGACGCTGCGGCAGACGCGAACGCGCGCGCAACGTCGGGGTTCGCAGGATAGTACACATGCGGGAAGCCCGCAACCAGGGACGGGGTGGTCGTCATGCACGGCCAGCCCTTGTCGCGCCGGGGCTTCTGCGCCCAGAAGTCGCCGCCCGGGCAGGTGGACTGCCAGTAGTGGAACTCGTGCGCGCGGATGCGTGTGCCGCGCGGCCCGTAGAGCCCGTCGCGTTGAGAAGTGAGCTCCACGTACCCGAAATGGGACAGCCTTCCCCCGTTCTCGCTTACGCCCTCAAGGGCGCCCGCAACAGGCCAGCGCCGCCCCTCGCTATCGGCGATTTCGCGCTGCAGATACAGAAACCCACCGCATTCGGCGACCGTCGGCATGCCAGATTCCACCGCGCGCCGCACCGCCTCGCGCATCGGCGCGTTCTCGGAGAGCTGCCGCGCATGGAGCTCCGGGTAGCCGCCCCCCAGATAGAGGGCGCTTGTCCCCCGGGGCAACTCGCTATCACACAGGGGGCTGAAAAAGGCCAGCTCGCAACCCAGGTCCTCGAGCGCGCGCAGGTTCTCCTCGTAGTAAAACGAGAACGCCTCGTCACGCGCGACGGCGACGATGGGCCGCGCTCCCGCGATCGGCTCCAACCGATAAGGTTCCTCGCAGATATCGGGTGCCGTCGCCGCTATTTCAAGCAAGCGGTCGACGTTGACGCTCTTTTCCACCAGCTCGGCCATCTTGTCGATGCGCGCGGAGAGCTGCTTGACTTCGTCGGCGGTCACAAGCCCCAGATGCCGGCTTTCGAGCGAGAACGCCTCGTCGGCGGGAATATTACCCAAAACCGCGACGCCCGTGTGCTTCTCGATCGCAGGCGCCGCGTAGGCGCAGGCAGCGGCGCTCGTCTTGTTCAGCACGACGCCGCGCACGTTCGCACAAGGCAGGAACTCGGCGATGCCGCGGATTACGGCGGCGAGCGATAAAGACGCCCCGCGCCCGTTCACCACTAAAACGACCGGCGTTTCCGTGTCGCGCGCAACCTGGTAGCTGCTCGCGTCGGCCACGCCGGGCGCCATGCCGTCGTAGAAGCCCATGACCCCCTCGAGCACCGCGACATCCGCGCCCGCGGCGCCGCGTGCGAGCAGGGCGCGCAGCGTCGGGGCGTCGGTGAAGAAGCCGTCTAAGTTGCCCGAGCGCGCACCCACGACGCGGCGATGAAAGAGCGGGTCAATGTAGTCGGGGCCGCATTTGAAGGCCGCGCATGCAAGGCCGCGGCGCGCGAACGCGCGCAGGAGCGCGCACGTTACGACCGTCTTGCCGCTCCCACTCGAGGGCGCAGCGACCATGAAGCGCGGGATGGACGTGCTCACCGGGCGCCGCCTTCCCCACCTGCACCACGCGCGCTGACGAGGAACACGGGGTTTTGCGCCTTCATAAGATGGTGCGAGCCTACAGCCTCGGCGCGGGCGGCCGACACCTGGCACGCCTCGAACCCCTTAAAGCGCGAACCCGAGAGGAGCGCGCACGCCTCGGTGAGCGTCTCAACAGTGACGCATGGCACGCACAGGCGAACCTGCGAGTTCTTCTCGAGCGCTGCCTCCACGATGGAGGGAAGCTCGCCCGCGCTCCCGCCGACGAACACAGCGTCGGGAACGGGCAGTTTCGCGAGCGCTTCGGGGGCGACACCGGGGACCGCATGCACGTTGCCGCACCCGAATGCATCCGCGTTCTCTCGGATGAGCCGCACGCCGGCCGCGTTGCGCTCGACCGCCCATACCGACCCCGCTCGCGCGACGAGCGCCGCCTCGATCGACACGCTCCCCGTGCCGGCTCCGACGTCCCACACGGTGTCGGTAGCGGTAAGGCGCAGCTTCGCGAGCGCGACTGCGCGCACCTCCTGCTTGGTCATGGGAACGTCGCCGCGGATGAAGAGCTCGTCGGGAATGCCCGAGGAAGCGTACGGCCAGCGGGAACTCGCGGCGCGGGATGCGAACTCGATAAGCATCACGTTCAAGTCGTCGAACGTCTGACCTGCGATTTCACTTGCGGTCGCGCAGGTGATGCGCTCGTCGGGGTACGACAGGCGCTCGGCCACCGTCACGCGCGCATCCCCGAAGCCCGCCTGCACAAGCTCGCCCGAAAGCCGCGAGGGGTCTTCCCCGCCCGACGTGACGAGAAAGAGCTCACCTGCGCGCTCGGCCTCGGCCACGATGTCGCACGCCACGCCGTGAGCGCTCGCGAAGCGCCAATCCTGCCATGGACGCGCGAGGCGCGCGGCGAGATAAGACGCTGAGCTTATGCCGGGAACGACGCGCACGTCCACCTGCGCGTCGCCGGAGAGCGCCTCCACCAGGCGGCGCGCGCCGCTGAACAGCCCCACATCGCCCGTCATCACGACCACGGCGCGCCGCCACGACGCCGCATCGGTGAGCGCGGCGACGATGTCCGCCGTCTTCACGAGCTCGCATCTCACCACGTCGGGCGGCACGTCGATGCCGGCAAGCGCGCGATGAGCGCCGATGACCACGTCGGCGATGTCGATCGCGTCGAGCGCCGCGCGCGAGAGCAAGTCGGGGTTTCCGGGCCCCGCCCCGATGATCGTTACCTTTCGCATGGAATCTCCCGATACCCGCGCGGCGTGACCATACGGCCGCCTACGCGCTTCGTGTCCGCGTTGCCGACGAACACGGTGGTGAACATATCGGCGTCGATCTCCCCCAGCTCGGAGAGCCTGCACATGCCCGACTGCTGCCCCTCGCGCCCGATGTTACGTACCCAGCCGCAGAGCGTGTCGGGGGCCTTCCATTCGAGCATAATCTTCGCCGCGCGTGAGAGCCTGTCGGCGCGCTTTCTGCTGCGCGGGTTGTACAAACAGATGCAGAAGTCGGCGCTCGCCACGGCGGCGAGCCTGCGCTCGATGACCTCCCATGGCGTGAGCAGGTCGGAGAGCGACACGACCGCGAAGTCGTGGGCAAGCGGGGCGCCGAGCACCGCCGACCCGCTCTGAGCCGCGGTGGCCCCGGCGATAACTTCCACGTCTACATCGGGGTAGTCCTCCGCAAGCTCCAGCACGGGGCTCGCCATGCCGTACACGCCCGCGTCGCCGCTGCACACGAGCGCCACGGCTTCTCCACTCTGCGCGCGCGAAAGCGCAAGGCGGCACCGTTCGACCTCGTGCATCATCGGCGTCGCGAGATGCGCCGCGTCGGGCACGGCGGCGAGCGCGAGCTCCACGTATTTCGTGTAACCCACAACGACGTCGGACGCCTCGAGCGCACGCCGAGCCGCAATCGTCATGCCGTCGGGGCCGCCCGGGCCGATTCCCACCACGAAGAGCTTTCCCATCACCGCTCCTTAAACGAAAGTTTAATAGTTACCTTGGAAAACGCGACGGTCACGCCGCCGTGAGCGAGCTTCGGGAAGATAAGTTTGCCCCCCTCCGCGAGCGCTGCCCGCTCGCACACGTTGTCGACCCCCACCGTCGCGCGCA
>JAIHVJ010000080.1 GCA_022720335.1 Collinsella sp. | reverse complement strand
AAAGTTGGAGGCCGCCGCCTCTGCCATGCGCACCCGCCTCATCGTCTCGATCGTATTCCTCATCCCACTGTTCTACATAGGCATGGGGCACATGCTCGGTTGGCCACTGCCCGGCGTCTTCACCGACCACACCCACAGCATGACGCTCGCGCTCACCGAGCTCGTCCTGCTCATTCCCATCGTCTACGTCAACGACGCATACTTTATCAACGGGTTTAAATCGCTTACGCACGGCGCGCCTACCATGGACGCCCTTATTGCCGTGGGCGCCACTGCTTCCATCGCCTGGTCGCTCTACGCCATGTTCATCATGGCCGACCAGCTAGCCGCGGGTCAGGTCCACGAGGCCATGATGACGAGCATGGACAACCTGTATTTTGAGAGCGCCGGCACAATCCTGTCGCTCGTCACCGTGGGCAAATATCTCGAGACACGCAGCAAATCCAAGACCGGCGGCGCCATCGAGGCGCTCATCGACTTGGCGCCCAAGACCGCGACCGTCGTGGCAGAGGACGGCACCGAAACCACCGTCGATGTCGACGCCATCCTTCCCGGCCAGGTCCTGCGCGTGCGCCCCGGCGAGTCCATCCCCGTCGATGGCGTGGTGCTCGAGGGCAGCTCGGCCGTGGACGAGAGCGCGCTGACCGGCGAGTCCATTCCCGTGGAGAAGACCGCCGGCGACACTGTCAACGCGGCCACGGTCAACCGCACGGGCTCGTTTACCTTCCGCGCCACGCGTGTGGGCGCCGACACGTCGCTCGCCAAGATTATCCAGCTCGTCGAGGACGCCAACGCCACCAAGGCGCCCATCGCCCGCATGGCCGACAAGGTCGCCGGCGTGTTCGTGCCCGTAGCATTCGCGATCTCGGCCGTGACCTTTGTGGTGTGGATGGTGCTGACCGGAAGCATCAACGAAGCGCTTACCTCCGCCGTCGCCGTGCTGGTGATCAGCTGCCCGTGCGCGCTGGGCCTGGCCACGCCCGTCGCCATTATGGTCGGCACCGGCAAGGGCGCCGAGATGGGCATTCTCTTTAAGAGCGCCGAGGCGCTGGAGAACCTGCGCAGCGTGGGCACCGTGGTGCTCGATAAGACGGGCACGGTCACCCGCGGCAAGCCTGCCGTGACCGATATCGTGGTAGCCACGCGCGCTGACGGCTCGCCCGCCATGAGCGAAAAGGCGCTGCTCAAGTTGGCCGCCGCGCTGGAACGCTCAAGCGAGCACCCGCTGGCCGAGGCGATTATGGCCGAGTGCGAGACACGCGGGATCGTCGCGCGCATGGTCGAGGACTTTGCCGCCGTGCCCGGGCGAGGCGTTACGGCGCGCGAGGGGCAAAACGCCATTGCAGCCGGCAACGTACGCCTGATGGACGAGTTGGGCGTTACCGTGCCCGCGGGTCTTGCCGAACAATTTGCCGCCGAGGGCAAGACGCCGCTGTTCTTTGCCAAGAACGGCGAGCTTGCCGGCACCATTGCCGTGGCTGACGAGGTCAAGGAGACGAGCGCCGGGGCCATCGCCGCACTGCGCTCGCTTGGCGTCGACGTGCGCATGCTCACCGGCGACAACCGCGTGACGGCCGAGGCCATCGCCCGCCGCGTGGGACTGACCAGCAAGCAGGTCATCGCCGACGTGCTTCCCGCCGACAAGGAGCGCCACGTGCGCGAGCTGCAGGATGCGGGCGGCAAGGTCGCCATGGTGGGCGACGGCATCAACGACTCCCCCGCCCTGGCGCGCGCCGACGTGGGCCTTGCTATCGGCACCGGCGCCGACATCGCCAAAGAAGGGGCAGATGTGGTTCTCATGCGCAGCGACCTCATGGATGTTGCGCGGGCCATCGAGCTTTCGCGCGCCACGATCCGCAACATCAAGCAGGACCTGTTCTGGGCGCTGTTCTACAACGGCATCGGCATTCCGCTGGCGGCGGGCGTGTTCTTCCCGCTCACCGGATGGCAGCTCTCGCCGATGTTTGGCGCTGCGGCCATGAGCCTGTCGAGCGTATGTGTCGTAAGCAACGCTCTGCGCCTAAAATCCTTTAAGCCCAAAGTGGCAAAATAGGATCACCATTAAGTCCATTTAGAACGGGTTTTCCAGGTGCCCGAGATTGACCTGAAAGAGGAGCGACGCGTACTTTGGTACGCGAGCGACGGCTTGAAGGTCAAGGTCGGGTGCCTGGGAAAGCCGACACAACAGAGAGGAATACCCATGCGTTTCACAATTAAGACTTCCGGCCTTATGTGCGGCCACTGCGACGCCACCGTCGAGACGGCGTTGCTCAACGTGGCCGGCGTGACCGACGCCGACGCCGATCACGAGACTCAGACCGTACAGGTGGAGTGCGCCGACACCGTGACCGCTGAGCAGCTCGCTGCCGCCGTCGAGGGCGCCGGCGAGAAGTTCCACGCCCTGTCCGTGACCGCCGCGTAGCAGCTACCAGAAGCATTCGACCCCATCGACCAGAAACGAGGACCCGCCATGATGGCAGACCACAAATCGGTGACCCGCATGCTCAAGACGGCACGCGGCCAGATCGACGGCATCTTGCGGATGGTCGATGAGGACCGCTATTGCGTCGATATTTCCACACAGCTCATGGCTACACAGGCGCTCCTCGCGCGCATTAACGCCGACGTGCTCAAGGCGCATATCGAGGGCTGCGTGACTTCGGCAATCGAATCGGGCGACGAAGACCTCAAAGCCGCCAAGCTCGCCGAGATCGAACGCGTCGTCGACAAGCTCTCCAAGTAATTGGGGCATTGGGGACAGGTACGTTTGCACCACATTGGTGCAGATTAACCTGTCCCCCTTGCTCTAAATCGGGTATAAAGGCGTGCGGCATATCGAATGAAAGGCAATTTGCATGAATGACTTTATGAAGGGCCGCAATGGCGCTGACGAACTCACCATCGTGATGGGCTTCGCAGGCATTATCATCGCCATGATCGGTTCGATGGCTCGTATCCAGTGGCTCAGCTGGATCGCCATCGCCGTAATCGTGATTGGCGTGCTGCGCGGCCTGTCCAAAAATATCGACGCACGTCACAAGGAGAACGAGGCCTTTGTCGCCGCGACTGCAAACGTACCCGGCTTGGGCAAGTTTGTAGCTAGCTTGGGCGGCGGAGCTGCAGCGGCCAACGCCTCGCGCGCAGCCGGTACTAGCAAGGAAGACTTTGAACGTGCCAAGCGCACAGCCAAGAAGATGTGGAAGGGCCGCAAGACCACGGCCTATCTTAAGTGCCCCAACTGCGGCCAGATGCTCTCCGTTCCCAAGGGCAAAGGCAAGATCCGCGTCACCTGCCCCAAGTGCCATGCCAAGATGGAGACGCGCTCATAGCTGCCATACTATGGGACAAATAAAAGCCGAGGCCTCGCACTGGGACCTCGGCTTTTTCTGATTATGACAAAGGGATTGCCCCTTTGTCACACCTATGCCACGCCGTCGCGAGCGAGCTCCTCTGCCAGGGCTTCTGCCGGCATGGCCATAATCGCGTCGAGCTCGGCGTCAACCTCGGGGATGTGCTTGACCTTCAGCTTGCGCACCAGGTCACCGCGACACATCACGTGTATCGGCTCATGCAGAGCGCACAGGTCATCGAGCGGGTTCTCGCGCGTCACCAGGATATCGGCGGCCTTACCGCACTCGACCGTGCCGGTCTCGCCGCCCAGCCCCAGCAGCTCGGCATTGACCTGCGTGGCCGTATGCAGCGCGAAGGCGTTGCTCACGCCCACGTACTTGGCAAAATAGGCCACCTCACGCCACATGTCGTACTGCGTCACGAACGGGCAGCTCGAGTCCGTGCCAAGGCCCACCTTAACGCCAGCTTCCAGTGCGGCACGGGCGCTCTCGATGATGCCCGAGCACACGATGTCGCCGTTCTTCTTTTGTGTATCGGTCGAATGAGTCTTCTCCGGATCGAGCAGTACAAACGGCAGCGCCGGGCTGATGGTGCAGGTCACACTCGGCGCGCGCCCCTCAAGCTGTGTACCCGCGGCGCCACGGTACAGCTCCAGGATCTCGGGCGTCATCGGAGCGCCGTGCTCGATTGTGTCGACGCCGGCCTCAAGTGCGGCCTTCACACCTTCGGTGCTCTCGACATGGGCCATGACCGGAAGGCCGACCTCGTGCGCCGCCTTGCACGCCGCCGCGGCGACATCGACCGGCATGCGCAGCACGCCCGGCTCGCCTACTTCGGTCGCGTCGAACACGCCGCCCGTCACGAACAGCTTGATGACGTCGGCGCCGCGCGCATACAGGTCGCGCACCTGCTGGGCCGCCTCATCGGGCGTATTGGCCACCTGCGCAAAGAGGCCCGCACCGTGGCCACCCGGCACCGTGACACCCGTTCCTGGTGCCACCAGACGCGGACCCTGATACTTACCGGCGTCGATGGCGTTGCGCACGGCGATGTCGGCAAACAGCGGGTCGCCCGCGCCGCGCACCGTGGTCACGCCGCTTGCCAGCTGCTGTTGGGCGCTGCCTTTGAGGATGTGGCGGACGATGGCGCGGCCCACCGGATTATCGAGCTTCTTCATCAGCGCGCCCGCATCGCCCGCCGAGACCGGTTTGCCCGAACCGCACAGATGCACATGCATATTGATGAGGCCCGGCATGAGGTACGCGCCGGCCAGGTCGATAACCTCGGCACCTGCAGGTGCTTGCGCCACGGCGCTCGGACCAATCCAGGTGATGACACCGCGTTCAACGGCCACGGCCATATCGGGCTGCGGCTCCATATGCTCCGAGCCATCCAGAACGGTCGCATTGATAAACAACGTGGGACGATCGGCAGTCGCCATATCGAGCTCCTCCCTCACGATTAACTTGAACATTTGTCCATTATTACCCAGCGCGGCAGGATTGCTGCGGACATATCGGTTAACGGAGAAAGGAGGAGATGCGAAGAACGGAATGCATTGCAGTCCCACCCCAGCGACATCCGGGAAATGTCTCGATCTGTAACAGGTAGACCGTCTTTAACCTTCCAAATGTTACAGATCGAGATCTTTCGGCACCGCGCCCAACCTTTGTCTCAATCTGTAACAGTTGGGTCGAATTTTGGCCGTTAGATGTTACAGATCGAGATATTCTCCAGCCCTGTCGTCAAACGTCTAGATCTGTAACAAGTAGACAGGTTTTCAGCCTCTAGATGTTACAGATTAAGATCTTTCAGCAGGCGCCAACCTTCTGTCTTGATCTGTAACAGTTACGAGGCCAAACGGTCCCTTGTTGTTACAGAACGAGACAAACTCGACAGGAACAACCGCATCCGCGTCAGCTGCACCCCTCAGCGCCCATACCACCGGCATCTCCATTCCTCAGCCAAATCGGCCCGCTGTGGAATTCCCGCCAGTCTCATCTTTTCGGCCAGCTTCCCCGGGTTCTTAAGTTCATCAAACGTAAACCGAAGCACCTTGTGCCCGAGCACCGTCAGATGGGACTCCCGCTGACGTTCTGCCACGAATGGGTCGATCAACTCCCGACCCTCGTCGTTCTGCAAGGCATACTTCCCCTTTCCGTCCAGCTCGCCAATCACGCACGTTCCGTCCTCGAGCCTCCAAAAATAATCAACGCGAAACACTTGGCTCGAATCGAGCGGATCACGAAACTCCACCTGCAACTCTGGCACCGGAAAACCGTATGCAATAAAGAACGCCCGAAAACGAGACTCGCCGCCGTTTTCGGACAGCCCGTCCGCATACGACGCAATCACCTGCGCTCTGCGATACCCGCGCTTGCCTTCACAATCCATTCGAAGCCGCTCACAAAAGTCATCGCGCGATACGCCCTTTGCTCGCAACGCAGAATCGGCAATCGCCAAGCCATACGAAAACGGCGCGCGCAACAGGCAATCCTCTACCGTGCGCCAAAACGGCGTCACCCGCACGCCGTCGACTTGTTCAAGCGCACACGCCGCCCGCGGACGCAACAGCCGGCATCCTGCACTCAGCGGCACCGAGCAACCTGTCTTAACAAGATATCGTGGCCCGAGCAGGTCATTCGGCACCTCCAGACCCCACAAAAGCGCCGCGTCATAACCCCAAAACGCCCAATCGGAATGAAACTCCGCAGCCCTTTGATGGTCCGCAGTGCTCGCTCCGCCGGTGTCAACGCATCCCAATCATGTTGAAAACAGAACAGATACGACTCGGGCTCCGCAATATCATCGGTTCCCACATGACGCCGCAGCCACATGAGATCGGCATTGTCGTGCGTCACAAGCAGCACGCCTTGTTCAGCCGCCTTCGCGAGCCTGGCAAGCATCCTATTCCGCGCCAAGGTGTTACGTGTCGTCTGCTTGTGCTTAAGAACGGTATTAGACACTTTCATCACCACCACATCAGGGAAATGGACCATTGTCACCGTTGCCGCTGTCGGCAAACGTCTCAATCTGTAACAGGAAGACAGTCTTTGGGCCTCTACTTGTTGTTACAGAACGAGATTTTCGGTCGTGCGGCCGACATTTGTCTCAATCTGTAACAGTTAGACCGATTTTTGGCCCCTTCCCGTTACAGATCGAGATCTTTCGGCAGGCGCCAACCTTCCGTCTCGATCTGTAACAGGAAGACGTTCTACAGGCCCCCAAACGTTACAGATTTAGACAAACCAGCGGTGCCCAAGCATTCGTCTCGATCTGTAACAGGTAGACCGGTTTTTTGTCCCTAAACGTTACAGATCGAGACAAATAGACAGGCGGCGGCGCTGCGACAGCCCACTCCCTACTCCCATTCCTGCTCGTAGATGTTGAGCGACTTCACGTAGCGTCCCTGAGCGCCCATGATGTCGCGAACCAGGCGCAAAAAGAAGCTGATGCACGAGGTGTCGAAACCGTCCTCTAGGTCCTCGGGATGCACCGCGCCCGGCCCGTCGACCGCCGTGTCGCTCAGGCGCGCGATGTCATACAGGTAGAGCTGCCCCGCCGTCAGCCAGACATCGTCGACGCACGCGAGCCGCACCGCAATCGCGCCATCGTTCCAGTGCTCCTTTTGCACGATATGTGGGTCGTAGACGTCAAAGCGACGGTCGGTGCGCGTGTCCTTCAGCACGACCATGCCAGTCACGGGATCCTTGTCCAAAATGCCAAAGCGCGAGAAATACTGCGTGTCGCGCACCTGCTCAAGTCGCCCGAGCGAAGCAGGAGAAATTGACGCTGGCGGCTCGTCCACATACAGCTCCAACAGCGTCTTGCCGTGGTAATAGGGGCGCTCAAACAGCAGCCAATCGGTAAACGCCATGTTGTAGGCCATGATTTCGTTTTGAGAAGGTTCCTCGCAATAGCTGAGCCACGGATCGACGATAATCTCGAACTGCTCGCGCGCCGGCTCCAGGAATTGAAACTTCCGCAGCATCCAAAAGTGAGCCATGTCGGCAATATCGCTGCCGACGGCTTCGGCCAGCTGTGCTCGGTCAAAAACTTGGTCAGTCATGGCATCCTCCTCAAACTGATGAACCTCAATTTGAGCTTACGAGGAGGGCGAGCAGCCACTGTCAGCGCGGGCAAAATAGGCCTTCGACTGCAAACCAGATGCTAACCAAACACTTGACGGGACACTTGACCGAATGAGCGCACCGCAAAGAAACCGCAGGTAGACATAGACAGCCAACCCGCCCTTTTGAGCCAGATGCCCGCTACCACCACAGAAACAACAGGTGGCCACAGCCCAAGAAGTCGACAAATGAACACCCATACGTCGACAAACGAACAGGCGCCCCGTGAAGAGTGTCCCCAACGACTAGACAAAAAAGAACGTCCCCAATGACTAGTCATTGGGGACGTTCTTAAATGACTACTTTACAGCGCCAGCGCGTCGGCGACTTCGGCTGCGCAGGCCAGGGCATCGGCCATGGCGTTCACAACGAGCGAGCTGCCGTTGCGGGCATCACCCGCCACATACACCGGCGCGGCATCCGCGGCGACGCCCTCCGTGCGAGCCGCGAGGTGCGAGCCCTCGGCAGCCATCACCGGCAGCGGACGACCAGCGGTGGCAACAGGCACGCTCACCGCATCGAACACGCCGTGCTCGGGACCCGTAAAGCCACAGGCGATGAGCACCAGCTGGGCCGGCACCTCGTGCTCGGAGCCCGCGATGCGCTCGGGCTTGCCAGCCGACCAATCCAGATCGACCACGCGCAGGCCC